>JAJQAI010000121.1:0-10403 GCA_021203915.1 Prevotella sp.
AAATGGTAAGCCTAGTAGAATTAACCAACGTTGTGAGCAGTTTGTTGTCTCACCAATGCAAAGAACGGCGATTAAACCTATGATGGATAAAATGAGAGCAAATGGTGTTATAACTTTAAAATATTTACACTTGATATTCATTGTGGTAACCATTAGAATCACTCCAATAAGTAGTAATCCACAATGTTTTAGAATGGGTCGAAGGTAATTACCGCTTTTAAAAGATAGTCCGCTCGAGGAACTAAAAACCTCGATTATACTAATAATGCAAAGCAAAAGGAAGACGGTCCAGATAACCCTATCCCCTTTAAATCTAGTGTCCTCAGATTTCTCCTGGGTTTGCTCTTCTTCTTTAAGTAATACCTCCTCGTTTGTCATTTTTTCTCTTATAGATTTCTAACCAATTCTTTGAATTGATTACCTCTATCCTCCATGTTTTTAAATAGATCGAAACTTGCACAACAGGGACTAAGAAGGACAGTTTCTCCTGGTTTAGCCATTTCGTAGCATGCCTCAACGCATTCTTTCATGCTATGGGTATCTCTATGAGGAATACCCATAGCATCGAAGAAATTGTGAAGTTTAGTATTATCAGCACCTAGATAAACTAGTGCCACGCACTTTTCTCTTACAAGGTCCTTTATTGCGTTATAATCATTACCTTTATCGGTACCACCAATAATAAGGATTACTTTAGTTTTCATACTTTCTAGAGCGTACCAACAAGCATCAACATTTGTAGCTTTTGAGTCATTGATATACTCTACACCCCTTACCCTAGTTACTTTTTCTAGTCTATGCTCCACGCCAGGGAAATTACTTAGGCTTTCACGGATATATTCCTTTTTTATTCCAGCAACGTTTGCTGCGATTCCTGCTGCAAGTGAGTTATATATGTTATGCCTACCCGTAAGACTGAGCTCCTCTAATTCCATGTTAAAGGGGGTAGGAGCTTCAATATGATATTGACCTTCTTCAATATATCCAATACTACCATTTTTTTTCAGTAGTGAGAATGGTAGTTGTATTGCCTTAATATCGTACTTCTTTAACTCTCTTTGTATGACGGGATCATCCAACCAATATATAAATGAGTCTTCCCCTGTTTGGTTTTGAATGATTCTTAATTTTGCGTCAACATAGTTTTGCATTTTTCCATCATATCTATCAAGATGGTCTGGAGTGATGTTTAGCAAAATGGCTATATTGGCACGGAAGTCGTACATGTTATCTAATTGGAAAGAACTAAGTTCTATTATATAGTAGGAGTGGGGTGTTTCAGCCACTTGAAGGGCTAGAGAATTACCAATATTACCTGCAAGTCCAACGTCATAACCAGCACTTTTGAAAATATGATAAATTAGCGAAGTTGTCGTCGTCTTGCCATTACTGCCAGTGATGCAAATCATTTTAGAGTCAGTATAACGTCCTGCAAACTCTATTTCGCTTATTATATTTATTCCTTTTTCGATGCACTTAGTAATTATTGGAGCATTTGATGGAATGCCAGGACTTTTTATAATCTCATCTGAAGAAAGAATTATCTCTTCTGTATGATGGCCCTCTTCCCACGAAATATCCCTTTCAGAGAGTAAGGTTTTATATTTTTCCTTTATTTTTGACATATCGGAAACAAATACATCAAAACCTTTTTTCTTTGCTAGTACAGCAGCCCCAGCACCACTCTCCCCAGCGCCCAAGACAGCTATCTTTTTTCCTATGGCGTCTTTTCTCATCTTATTTTCAGCGTTATAATTGTTAGCACAGCTAAGATTATTGATACAATCCAAAATCGAATAGTAATTTTTGATTCGTGAACTACGCTTTTGGGCTTAGTGAATACGTATTTAATTTCTGGGTCAAGTAAATCTGAACTAGTACGGAATGTATCGTGAAGAGGTGTGCGTTTAAAAATTCTACGTTTTATACCTTTTCGAGTCCCGCTTTTTGCATACCAAACCTGAAGAATCACACTTAAACTTTCTACCAAGAACACACCACATAGTATTGGTAGCATAAGCTCTTTATGAATTATAATTGCCCCAACACCGATTATTCCACCAATGGTTAGTGATCCAGTGTCTCCCATGAATATTTGTGCAGGATATGCATTGTACCAAAGGAATCCAATTAGAGCTCCAACGAATGCGCAAAGGAAAACTACGAGTTCTTGAGAACCAGGGATATACATAATGTTTAGGTAGGAAGCAAATTCAATATGGCTACTTACATAGGCAAAAATTCCCAGAGCTACTCCAATTATGGCAGAGTTTCCTGCACACATACCATCCATACCATCGTTTAGATTAGCACTATTGGATACTGCTGTGACAACGAAGATGGTCATTATAACAAAAAGTATCCATCCTGCCGCTGTCTTATACTTTCCGCAGAAACTCATTAGTTGGGCATAATCAAGATTGTGTCCTTTAACAAAAGGTATTGTAGTCTTTAGCGATTTAGTAGCCTCTGAGCTGTGCCTTACAACAATTTCCTTGTTTGATGTCTTTTCTAAAGTGATATTCTCGTTTATTTTTGCATCTGGACTACTCCATAGGATAAGACCAACGATTAGTCCAATACCTACTTGTCCTATAATTTTAAATTTCCCAGGAAGTCCCTCTTTATTATGGCGGAATATTTTGATGTAATCATCCAATCCTCCAAGAATTCCTAGCCATATGGTTGTTATTATCATCAGTATGAGATAGATGTTACGCATACGACCTAGCAATAGTGCAGGGACGAGTATAGCTACAATAATTATTACACCTCCCATTGATGGGATTCCAATCTTACTTGTACCGAAAGGATCGATTTTACTATCACGCTGAACTTCACTAATTTGTTTACTTCTAAGATATTTTATGAACTTCTCCCCAAACCAAGCGGATATTATTAGTGCTAGTACCATTGCCAAAAGGGCACGGAATGATATATAACCCCACACATGGGCTCCTGGTATGCCAAAATTCTCTAAGAAGCGAAACAAATAGTACAACATATCTCTTTTTTTAAGCTTAGGCGTTCATACTTGTGAAGATTTCACGTAGAATCTCCTTATCATCAAAATGGTGCTTGACTCCCTTTATTTCTTGGTAGTCCTCATGTCCTTTACCGGCCACAAGAATAACATCGTCTTTACTAGCAAGCATACATGCAGTCCTTATAGCTTCCTTGCGGTTAGTAATGCGTAAGACTTTTTTTCTTTGAGCGGGGGTAAGACCCTCGAACATATCATCAATAATTGCTTCTGGGTCTTCGTATCTAGGATTATCGCTAGTTATTATTACCTTATCGCTCCCTTTTGCTGCTTCTAAGGCCATCAGTGGACGTTTACCTTTATCCCGATTACCACCTGCTCCACATACGGTGATTACTTGTCCTTTTTTCCCTAAAACCTCATGTATGGCATTAAGTACATTTTCAAGAGCATCAGGGGTGTGGGCATAGTCAACAATAGCTGTTATGCCAGAAGATGAACGCACAGGGTCAAGTCGTCCTTTAACGCTCTTTAATGTACTCATCTTCACCAAAACATCCTCTGGATTTTTGCCCAGTGTAACGGCTGTGCCGTAGACAGCTAGAAGGTTGCTCACATTGAATTTGCCTATGAATTGTACTCCAACCTCTTTACCATTAAGCTCAAGATACATTCCGCCAAAATGACATTCTAGGATTTTAGCCTTGAAATCTGCAGCTTTTGAAGTTGAATAGGTTTTAATGGTGGCTTTAGAGTTTTGTGTCATGAAAAGACCATTCTTGTCGTCAACATTGGTTATAAGGAATGCATCTTTTGAAAGATTATCAAAGAAGGCTTTTTTAGCATCTCTATAGGCCTCAAATGTCTTGTGATAGTCTAAATGATCTCTAGTTAGGTTTGTAAATATTCCTGCTGTAAAATGAAGACCACCTATGCGTTTTTGAGCAATAGCATGAGAGCTACATTCCATAAAGACATACTCGCAACCAGCTTTAAGCATACTAGAGAGCAACCCATTGAGCTCAATTGCATCGGGTGTGGTGTGACTAGCCTCTATAGCCTCACCTTCAATATAGTTGCACACAGTTGAAAGTAGTCCACATTTATGCCCCATTAATCTAAACATTTCATATAGTAAGGTAGCTATGGTGGTTTTACCGTTTGTTCCAGTTACACCGATAAGTTTTAATTTTCTTGATGGATCACCATAAAATCTAGTAGCAACCGCTCCGATAACATCCTCTGTGGACTTTACTTTGATAAAAGTAACATCCTGTGGCGTCTCATCGGGAATCTCTTCACACAAAATAGCGATAGCGCCACTATCTATGGCTTTACTTATAAACTTATGACCATCTACTTGCGTGCCTCTCATGGCTACGAATATGTGACCTTTTTCAATGAGTCTTGAATCTAGGTTAATGCCCGTTATCTCTTTTTCAAGACTTCCCTTTACTTCTATTGGGGTTATATTTTTTATAAGCTCTTGAAGTATCATAAATTTTGAGTTTTAAATTCCCAATTTTAGTGAGCAGACCTCGCCCTTTTGTATTATGTGTCCCTCGGGTAGGCTTTGTTCTATAACCTTCCCTCGGCCAGCGATTTTTACCTTTATTCCTCTGCTCTCAAGTAAATATACAGCGTCTCTAGCCCCCATACCAATCACATTTGGGACAAGGTCGCTATTTGAACTACCAGACTTAGAAAGTTTAACTTGAGATTTAGTTTTGCTAGCAACTCCCCATAAGGGATTACCTTCTGAAAAGTTCCCATGCCACGATTTATTTGTGTTTACGCCCAAATGGGAGAGCACGTAGTCGGCAGCTATTATGTTACCATTCTTCACATCAGGTATAGGTGTAGATAAGGAGTCTTGTGCATCATTAACATCAAGTTTTACATCCTGTGCCATTATACCTTCAGCGATGGCATGGAAAACAGCACCACTCATTGTTCCACCCGAGGCGGGTAGTCCAGATTTTTGTATACATACAATGCAACTATATCGAGGTGCATCTGCTGGGAAATACCCCGCAAAACTTAGCAGATAATTAACTGCTCCAGACTTATAACCGCTTGCTCCCTTTGATATTTGAGCTGTTCCGGTCTTTCCTGCTACTTTGAATAATTTAGAACCTGCTGTCTTTCCAAGTCCTTGGCTTACAACATGTTCCAAAATAGTTTGCATTATATCAAGTGTCTTTTGTTTGCAGATATGGGGCTTGATTACCTCTACGGGATATTCTTTTATGACTTGTCCATCCTTAACGACTTCTTTGACGAATCTAGGACGTACCATCGTACCGCCATTGGCTATGGCATTGTAGAAGGTTAGGGTTGAGATTGGTGGCACTTGGGTCTCATAACCGATGCTCATCCATGGAAGGGCTGTTTTACTCCAATTGGTGTATTGCCCATGGCTATTTTTTTGTGGCATCCTTATCCTAGGTGCTGCAGCACCAACTATTGGTAATTGTAGGTCTGTTCTTATGCCAATTCTTTCAAGCCCTTCAACATATTTTTCGGGATTTTTACTATAAAATTTATCAATTATCCTGCTTACTCCAATGTTTGAACTTACCTCAAGTGTTCTAGGTAAGGATATGGTTCCATAACCACCTCTATGCCAATTGTGGTCGCGCATTTTAGCTCCATACATATCCCATATGCCCGAGCCAGTTTCAATTGTAAGCGTGGTATCACAAACCCCGTCATCAAGAGCAACCATTATCGAGGCTGTTTTAAAAACAGATCCAGGCTCTAGCAAGTCTGATACAGCGTTGTTTTTTTGCTCACTATATCCACCGCTTGCATTCTTTGTCATGTTTACTATAGCCTTGATGTCACCAGTTTGAACCTCCATAACTATTGCCACACCAACGTTTCCACCAATTTTCTTAAGTTCTTCTATTAGCGCACGCTCGGCTAGGTCCTGTATCTTAACATCAATAGTTGTGACTATGTCAGAACCATTTATAGGATCAAGAATGGTGATATCTTGATATTTGTCCATGATTTTTTGGCGGTTTTTCTTGCCCACCTTACCTCTAAGTATGCTATCAAAGGAAAGTTCAAGTCCACAACGAGCAGAATCCTTTGCCCCGAACATATCTCCAATAGTACGCCATGCTAGTGTTCCAAATGGTCTTTGCCGAGCATTAAATTGTTCCACATGAAAACCGCCTCTATTGGGAGATAGATTAAAGACAGGGAGTTTTTTTACTTCTGAGTAAATAGCATAACTTACTCTTCTACCCCAAATAGGCCAATTTTGGCTCATCTTTTCATGGCCTTGCTCAAGGTCGCGTTTAAACTCTTGAGCACTCTTTTCAGGGAATATCTTATGTAGGCCGTAGCAAATGCTATCCACTTTCTCCCTCCAAAGTGAATCTTTTTTCTCTCCACCAGCCTTGAAGTCCATGTAAAGTTTGAATTCTGGTAAAGAACCAGCCATTAATTGCCCATCAATACTTAAAATATTTCCTCTTACCGGTGGTATATCAAGGCTATCTTTCTTTAGGCGATTTGCTACTTGCGTCCAATAATCCCTTTTAGCCGTACCAATGTAGAATATGCGAAATTGTATGAGCAGAGCAATCCCTGCCATCACGTAGGCGATGGCTTTAAAGCGAGGAATTATCTTCTTTCTATCGAATTTATTGCTCATTTTTCAGGGACCAATATTACGTATGGCGGTTGTTTGGGTGCTTTAAGTATGCTATCACCATAGTTTTTAAGCAGGTTCAGCACATTTGTTTCTCTAGATGTCTCTGTAAGTTCACTTGAACTTGCTAGTGCTTTGTATTGAGCATCTTTGAGTTGCTCTTTTAGAGAATTTATCTCATGAATATCTTTTTGACAACTATAGCGGTTTGAAACATATATCAGTGTAAAAGCAGCAATCATTATTATTAGCCAAATTTGATTGCGCAACATTTTTGCCGTAAGAAAGTCTCCACCCAAAATCTTTCGTAGAGTTAAATTGACAGAGTTAGGACGTTCATCTTCAATAGCCTGTTCTCGGATGGCTTCCTCTATTAGGGATGCCCCCTTGTCCTCATTTAAAGGAATTTCTTCCTTCACCTCTTCTTGGCTAAGGTCCTCTTGCTTTTCCTTCAAGGTTTCGTCTTCAATCTCCGTCATTTTATTTCAGCTATTCTGAGTTTTGCACTGCGACTTCTAGGGTTTCTTGTGATTTCGTCTTCGTTAGGTACTATTACCTTAGAGTTAACCATAGAAAAAAGAGTCTGTTTTCGTCCGAAAAAGTCTTCCACTTGTTTTCCTTCAAGGTTACCTGTCTTTATAAGATTCTTCACAATCCTATCCTCTAGGCTGTGATATGTTATCACTACGAGTCTTCCTTTTGAGTTAAGAAGTTCTATTGAAGCCTCAAGTAGCTCTTTAAGGGCCATCATCTCATCGTTTACTTCTATACGAAGTGCTTGAAAAACTTTGGCCAACTCTTTCTTTTGTCTTTCTTTGTTAAGAAGTGGGTCTATCACCTCAAGTAAATCATAGGTGGTAATTATTTCCTTCTTTTCTCTTGCCTTTACTATCGCTGAGGCCAAAAGTTTAGAGTTTTTAATCTCTCCATACAGATATAGAACATTGGAAAGAGAGTCTTGATCGTATTTGTTAACTATATCTCTAGCAGTCTTCCCCTGAGAAAAGTTCATTCTCATATCCAAAGGGGAGTTTTGCCTAAAGGAAAATCCACGAGCGCCCTCGTCTAAGTGATGACTCGAAACTCCTAAATCAGCTAGCAGTCCATCAATCTTTTTTACGCCATAGAAGCGCATCCAATTCTTTAGATATCTAAAATTGCTTCTAACAAAGGTAAATCTTTCATCTTCAATGATATTTTCCTCTGCATCAGCATCTTGGTCAAAGCCATAAAGATGACCACTTTTTCCAAGTCGAGATAGTATCTCGCGAGAATGTCCACCACCTCCGAAGGTAGCGTCAACATAAATACCATTAGGACGAATATCAAGTCCTTCAATACTTTCCCCGATTAATACAGGGACGTGGTATGAATCTATTTTAAACGCCATTGAGCGCAATTCTTTTATGGCTAGAGTTTAAGAGAAAAAAGAATGCCTATTCTTTTTGGGCGGCATCCTCGCCCGTGGTCATTATCTTCTCTAAGGTTGCGCTGAACTCTTCAGCATCCATGAATGGTTTGGAGGTGTTCTCCTGGCTCCATATTTCTATGGTGTCATCCATGCCAATAAACTTGATAGCTTGGGTTATTCCCGCCATCTTAAGATATCTTTTAGGAATTAGTAGACGACCATTACCATCCAAGGTCACAATCTCAGCATCTGATACGAACTGACGGAAAATTTCTTGATGGCGACTATCCCAACGATTTAGGCGAGAACGCAATTTTTCGATTTGCTCGTTCCACGTTGATTCAGGGTATAGTACAAGGCAAGCCTGAAATACATCCTTACGCATAACTAAATATCCTTCCTTAGAATCTTGTAAATCCTTTCGGAATGTAGCAGGTAAGAATGCACGTCCTTTAGCGTCTATTTTTGCCTCAATATTTCCTAGAAAACGCATCTTAGCTTAAAGATTTTTCTTATCGAGGCCAAAGTTACATAAATTCCACCACAATTCACCACTATTCTCCACATTTTTTTAAATTTAGCGAAAAAAAGAAAAAAAATGATTGTTTTGTCCTTTGTAAAGCTATTTAGCCCTCACGAGTTTAATAGAAAAAAAGTTTCATAGTATGCCTTATAAGGGGGTATTCATGATATTTTAGAGAAAAAAAGTGCTGATTTTGAAAAAGTTGAGTTACTTTTGCATTATTCAAGTCATAAAAGCAATGAATCAAGTAACTGAGCAAACAATAAATATTGGTGAGATACTTAAAGGTAAGATGGGTTCAAAGGCAAAGTTTGTACCATCATTTATGATTAAATGGCTTGAACGCGTTATCCACCAAGACCAAGTCAACGAATATATTTGGAGCGCTAGAGAACTTTCGGGTGTGGATTGGATTACCGATTGCATGAGGTATTTGGGTACAAAATTAGATATTCAAGGAGAGGAGAATATGCCCAAGAAGAATGATGGCAAACTTTATACTTTCGTTAGCAATCACCCTTTGGGCGGTCATGATGGAATAGCCCTAGGAGTGGTACTAGGTAAGCACTATGATGGGAGGTTTCGTTATTTGGTTAACGACTTACTAATGAACCTACCTGGACTTGCTCCCCTTTGTATTCCAATAAATAAAACGGGAAGTCAGTCCCGCAATTTTCCACAAATTGTAAAGGCTGGTTTTCAAAGCGATAATCATATTTTGATGTTTCCTGCAGGCCTATGTTCACGTCGAATTTCTGGGGAAATACATGATTTGCCTTGGAAGAAAACATTTATTGCTAAAAGTGTTGAAACCCGGCGTGATGTTGTGCCAATTCACTTTGGGGGAAGAAACTCGGATTTCTTTTACAATCTAGCTTCCTTTTGCAAAAAGGTGGGAATCAAGTTTAACATAGCCATGCTGTACTTAGTTGATGAAATGTATAAGAATAGAGGTAAAACCTTCACCATTACAATTGGCAAGCCCATACCATGGCAAACTTTTGATAAATCTAAGACCCCACATGAGTGGGCCCAATACGTTGAGGATATAGTATACAGCTTACCAAAATAGAAATCTTTACCTTAAAAACACCTAAGAAAATTCAATGTCAACAGAAGAAATTATCCAGCCTATAGATAAGCGAATTCTCAAAAGTGAACTCACTTGGGAGAGACAGCTTAGAATGACGAATAAAAGTAATAACGAGATTTATGTTATTACTGCCCATGATTCTCCAAATGTTATGCGAGAGATAGGGCGTTTGCGTGAGATTGCTTTTCGTGCTGCAGGTGGCGGAACAGGTAAGAGCCTTGATATTGATGAGTTTGATACAAAGCAGAATTGTTATAAACAACTTATCGTATGGAATCCTGAAGCCGAGGAAATTATAGGCGGATATCGTTATTTACTGGGCAAAGATGTTGAAATGGATTCTAGTGGGCAACCCATTTTAGCTACTTCTCACATGTTCCACTTTTCTCAAAAATTCATTAAGGATTACCTACCCCAAACCGTAGAACTAGGTCGCTCGTTTGTTTCTTTAGAATACCAAAGTTCTCGTATGGGTACTAAGAGTCTTTTTGCCCTTGATAATCTATGGGATGGGCTAGGAGCTCTAACGGTGATAATGCCAGAGGTAAAGTATTTTTTTGGCAAGATGACAATGTATCCCACATATGTAAGAAAGGGACGTGATATGATTCTTTATTTTTTAAAGAAACATTTTCGAGACCCTGAAAATCTTATTATTCCACTACACCCACTAGAAATTGAATCAGATGTGAGAGATTTTGAAAAAATCTTTTGTTATGATTCATTTAT
>JAJQAI010000121.1:10413-12449 GCA_021203915.1 Prevotella sp.
ATTCATTTAAGGAAGATTATAAGGTTTTAAATAGTGAAATACGCCAAATGGGATTTAATATTCCTCCTTTAGTAAATGCTTACATGGGCCTTAGTCCTACGATGAAAATGTTTGGTACGGCCATTAATTATGGCTTTGGCGATGTAGAAGAAACAGGCATTCTTATTGCTATGGATGAAATTCTTGTGGAAAAACGTATACGTCATATTGACTCATTTATAAAAGCTAACCCTGATGCCCTAAAGATAACCTCTGGAGCGAACAAGGTAATTTACAAAGAAAAAAACCTTAAGAAGGATTAGTTTTTATTTTTTCCCCAAGTCCTAAATATTTCAATTTTTAAAAATGAAAAAGAGAGCTCTAAATACGGGCTATACCTCTGATTTTGAGCACTTTACTAAGTTTATTAACAAAAAAGTATTCCGTGTGGGAAAAATTGTGTAAGTTTGCACATTAAAATTCATTAACAACCTCTATGGGAAAGATAATACTTACTGGTGACCGCCCTACAGGGAAACTCCACCTTGGACATTATGTGGGTTCTTTGTGCCGTAGAGTAGAGCTTCAAGAAGAGGGCGCTTACGATAGTATGTTTATATTTATTGCAGATATGCAAGCCCTCACTGATAATGCTGATAACCCAGAAAAAATAAGGCAGAATATTATAGAGGTTGCCCTTGATTACTTATCCGTTGGCCTTAATCCCGAAAAGGTTACGTTGTTTATTCAATCTAGAATTCCGGAACTTTCGGAACTTACTATGTATTTCATGAATCTAGTAACTGTTTCTCGTCTTCAACGCAATCCTACAGTAAAGACAGAGATACAAGTGCGTAACTTTGAGAAGAGTCTTCCCGTGGGATTTTTTACCTATCCAATTAGTCAAGCTGCTGATATTGCGGCATTTAAGGCTACTACGGTCCCTGTTGGTGAAGATCAAGAGCCCATGATAGAGCAGACAAGAGAAATTGTTAAGCGATTTAATTTCATATATGGCCCGGTTCTTCAAGAACCTCAAATAATGCTCCCTTCAAACAAAGCTTGTCTGCGTTTACCAGGTACAGATGGTAAGGCTAAAATGAGCAAGTCTTTAGGAAATTGTATATATCTTTCAGATTCCAAAGATGAGACTTGGCAAAAAGTAAGGAGCATGTATACTGACCCTAATCACTTACGGGTTGAAGACCCCGGAAGTATTGAAGGAAACACAGTTTTCACCTACCTTGATGCCTTTAGCGAAAAAAAGGATTTTGCTGAATTTTTGCCAGAGTATGAGTCTCTTGAAGACTTAAAGGCCCATTACCGTAAGGGAGGACTAGGGGATATGAAATGCAAAAAATTTCTTATGCAGGTACTTGATAGGCGCCTTGAGAAAATACGCTTGAGAAGGCATGAGTTTGAAAAGGATATTCCTGAGGTATTTAATATTCTAAAAAAAGGATCCTTCAAAGCACGTGAAGTTGCAGCTCAGACTCTAGATGAGGTGCGTCGGGCTATGAAAATTAACTATTTTGAGGATGAAGAACTCATCCGTCAGCAGGCTGAGAAATTTAAAAACACTTGAAGATTTTAATTTAAAATAAAAAATAAAATATGGAAAATGATGAGAACAATGGGAAGGAACTCAAGATAGAGTTACCCAAAGAATTAGCCAAGGGTGAGTATGCTAATTTAGCCATAATTACCCATTCTAGTTCAGATTTCATTATTGATTGCGCTGCTATGCTACCTGGTATGCCCAAGGCCATTGTACGTTCACGTGTTGTTATGGCTCCAGAGCATGCTAAACGTTTGCTTTTAGCCTTACAAGAGAACATAATGAAATATGAGAAGGAGTTTGGCACAATACAAATTCGTCAAGCAAAGGGTGGAGTTATAGCCCCTTTTCAAATAAGTAAAAATGAGGCTTAAGAAAAAGTAGTCCGCGATAGTTTTAAAAAAAACTTTTTTTAATCATCACGGGGCTTTTGGTAGGGTTTTTTGCTTAAAATGAGCGAGAAAGATATATAGTTGCTTCCTTATTGTTATGTTGCTCT
>JAJQAI010000234.1 GCA_021203915.1 Prevotella sp.
GTTAGGAAGGGCTAGTTCAATAATAACTGCTGCGGAGCTTATATGGGGCCATTTTACTGGGATACCAAGCCATGGATCACTTGAGCCCCAACGACCAGGGCCAATAAGAATATATTTAACACCTAAAGAAGAGAGTTCACGATTTTTCTTCTCTATTTCAATAGCTATCCTAGGATTTGAGGAGGCATTAAAGTTTTCATCCGTCTTTACATATACCACATCATAAATCTCATCTATCATCCCGTTACCCAAAGACTTAGGAGTTTTTACCAAACAGTCCTGGTCTTTAACTTTTGAAAGATCATGAATAACTGAAGAGGAATTATCAGCAATTGGACGAATCTGGAGGAGATAAAAATCTCCAGTATTATCATCGTTTAAGTTGCAAGCAAATTCTATTTCTATTGGACGACGCATAGCCTGGGTTGCTACGTGCATTATGGTGCGAAGAATCTTGGGAAGTGGAAATAGATTATATTTAAGAAGTCCAGCGAATGAAATTATTTTTCTCCCCCCTTCATAAAGACCATCCCTTATTATGTTGTCCATAGGATCATAAGTAGATACAATAGCTCTTAGGTTGCCGCTCTGATCAGCCTTTCTTACCTTAACGTTAAGGATATTGAACCCATCGTCAGTTTTAAAACTAGTATCTTGGAAATTCATATCTAAAGCACAAAATGAGGTTTGAGTGCTACTTAAGGCTATCTCAGGCTCTGAAAGTTGAAGCACTGCCTCGGGGTGATATGGGCTTACCCTAAGAGTTAGGCCTCCATCTACGATATATTTTCCAAGTCCTAAAGCTAAATCAGCTATGCCCTCTTCTGCCTTTTCGCTACCAATAGGATAAAAGTTTATTGAGCGAAGTACACCACTAAATATTGGATAATAAAGCTCGGAATGCTGTTTTCCTACAACCTCTTGAAGAACAACAGCCATCTTCTCTTCTTCAACCAAATTACTAGTTGCTGCCATATATGACTTTGAGGCCGCATAAAACACTGATGCATACACACCCTTAATTGCAGCAGAAAGCATCATAAGAGTTAGTTGGCGGTCCTTTAAGTTTGGTATCATATATGTGGAATACACTCCGGCAAAGGGCTGGTAATGCGAATCTTCAAGCAAGCTAGAGGAGCGTACTGCAATTGGAGAATCTATAGCATCGAAAAAGGTTATAAAATCCTCAATGAACATATCGGGTAGCTGCGCCTTAAGAAAAGCAGAAAGTATCGTCTCATCATCGGCATCACTTAGGGCTATACCATAAAGGTTATTGTCCTCCATAAACTGATCAAACACATCAGTACAAAGAACTACCGTCTTTGGTATTGATATCATTGCACCAGGGATTTCTGCAATCTCTTGATTAGTCTTTAAGATATTGTCCAAAAAAGCAAGACCCCTACCCTTACCTCCTAAAGAGCCATCTCCAATACGGGCAAAATGGGCAAACCTATCAAATTTATCTCTATCAAAAACTGCAACAACTCCTAGGTTTTTTATTCTTCTATATTGAACAATAGCATCGAAGATGATTCTTCTATGCTCATCCACATCCTGAAGTTTATGCCAGGTTATACCTTTAAGGAATTCCGAAACCGGAAAGATTGCTCTAGCACTAAGCCAACGACTCATATGATTACGAGAAATATGATAACGAAGGGATGAGTATGGAATATCAAAGATGCTATCTTGAAGTTCTTTTAGGGTTCTTACCCTAGCAACTTCCTGATGGGTTTTTGGGTCTCTAAATATAAAGTCACCAAAGCCCATATGCTCCTCCATTATTTGACGTAGGTCTTGAGTCATCGTTTTGGAATTCTTATCCACAAAATGAAAACCTAAGCCTTTAGCTTTGGAATGGTTTGAAGTTTCAGAGGATTGAAGAATCAAGGGAACGTATTCATTTTGAGAGCGTATTTCCTTAAGAAGGTTTAGTCCTGAATCCTCACGCAATTTACCCTGTCGAGGAAAACCACAATCACTAATTACTCCTAAAGTGTGGTCTTTATACTTTCGATATAAAGAAATAGCCTGCTCATAATTTTGGGCAAGAGCAACTTTTGGTCTTCCCCTCATTCTTAGCATCTCATTATGAGGGTTAAGGGCTTCCTTGGCAAAATTACGGCTTTGAGTTAGGATGTAGGAATAAACAGCCGGTACAAGTGAAGAAGAAAAACGAATATTATCTTCTACCAAAAGTATCATCTGAACGTCTGCCTCACGGATATCGTGAGCCATATTCATTTTATCCTCAATAAGTTTTATAATTGAAAGTATGATATTTATATCCCCAAGCCAACAAAACACATAATCAAAAATACTAAGGTCCTCATTTTCCATTCTTCTTGCTATTCCGTGCGAATAAGGAGTAAGAACAACGCAGGGGATATCCGGAAAATTCTTCTTTACTCCTCGAGCAATTGTAAATGCATCATTATCTGCATTTCCTGGCATACATATAACAAGGTCAAATTTCTTTTTCTTAAGTGCATGAGAAGCTTCACTAGGTGTTCCTACTTGAGTAAAAGCAGGAGGATAGTTTAGCCCAAGCATTGTATACTCATTAAACACACGCTCTTCAACCCTACCATCATCATTAAGAATGAAAGCATCATAAGGGTTAGCTACAATAAGCACATTAGCAATGCGCTTTGTCATTAAGTTTTTAAATGAAACATCTTTTAAATAAAAGGTATTCCACTTATT
>JAJQAI010000046.1 GCA_021203915.1 Prevotella sp.
CATTATAAGCGATATATTGCCAAGGTACACGCCCGAGGTAAGCTGAAAGATAAGTATCATTAAAAGATAGCACCACGGACGCAAGCCTTTAGGAAACCAGTCCCTATACATTGGCATGGAAAAAGGCTGATTTATGGGATCTTCAGGCATTAGTATTTAACTAAAGTTTCAACATTCATTCCTGCTAGGAGCTTTGAAATATCCTCTTTAGAATTATCCTCTGTAAGACGTATTCTTATTGGCACTCGTTGTTCTACTTTGACAAAATTACCTGTGGCATTGTCAGTTGGTGTTTTTGAAAATGCGGCTCCCGTAGCCCCAGCTATTATCTCTACCTCTCCCGTAAACTCAGTATTAGGTACAGCATCAGCTGTTATTTTAACCTTATTGCCAACCTTTATATTTGAAAGTTGTCTTTCTCTATAGTTAGAAATAATCCAAACATTATCATCATCGACAATTTCTGCTAAGGTCTGTCCTACCTCAACAAGCTCTCCTTCTAAGACCTGCTTCCTACCAATTTTACCATCACACGTAGCTGTAATAACAGTATAGGATAGGTTAAGACGAGCTAAATCAACAGCATTTTCAGCTACGCTAACATTCATGGAATTACGTGAGAACTGATGGCGTTGTTCCTCTTCTATAAGCGAGGTACTATTACGCTGGTTTGAGGCTTGAAGAAACCTAGCTTTAGCAGTCTCATATCGGGTTTTGACATTATCGTATTGCTGAGGAGTTACAGCATTTTTCTCTAAAAGATTCTCATACCTTTTAAGGTCAGAAAGAGCATTCTGCATTTCTACTTGTGCTTCCTCAATACTAGCCGAGGCTACTTTAACATTACTCTTTGTGGTAGCGATTCCGGCCGTGATAACATCGCCACTTGCCTGAGAGCTTTTTACGTTTGATAGGGCTTGTGCTAACTTTAGGCGATACTCTGCATCTTCTAAAATAATAAGTGTATCACCCCGTTTAACTTGTTGAAAATCAGTAAAACGAATCTCTTTAATAAAGCCTTGAACTCGGGTATTAATAGGTGTTATATGTCTATATACTTGTGCATTGTCGGTATATTCTACTTTTCCAATATGTACGAACTTATTACATACATAGGCTACGGCTAAAAGAAGAACAACGACAACAATCACATTGTAAAGGCGTTTTATATTCTTTTTATTTATAAAGCTCATATTTGGAGTATTTTTAGTTTTAAGAATTAAAGAGTACCACTTATATATTTCATTTTATAGTAGGAATAAATAACATTTATTCTTGCATCCACTTCAAGAAGTTCAGCATCAAGCCTTAGATTTGAAGCATCAATCATATCGGTAATAAGGGATAGTTGGTTTAAATATCTATCTCTTACTACTTGATAGTTCTCTTGGGCTAGCTTCACACTTTTTCTTCTTGTGGAAAGTTCTTCAAAGGATTGCTGATAATTAGTATATGCCTCAAAGACCATATTACCAATTCTTTCTCTAGTAAGAGCCTGTCTTTCTTTCATTTGACGAAGATTAAGCTGAGATTTTTTTACCTTCTTACTGCTTTTATATAGTGCACCTATATCCCATGAAAGCCCTAAGCCTACATACCATACATTCATATTTTGATTTATGATTGGCACCTCGAAAGCTATTGGCCCTGTAAAGGAGTCAACTGCAAAAACGTTTAATTTTGGAAGATACTCGCTACGAGTTAATTTTACATTTTCTTCAGCGATATTCTCCTGAATGCCAGCTAGTTTAATTTGTGGAGAAAAAAGTAGTGCCTCCTGCTGCCAGGAAGACTCTTTACTTCTTATATCTTCATCTGGGGAAAAGATTTGCTCTATAAACTCTGGGTCCGGGATAATCTTAGCATCAATAGATAGGCTAACACAAAGTTCTCTATTTTTTACCTCCTTAAGATCTTGAAGTTTACGAAGTCCTAGCTTAAGGGTTGAAAGTTGAAGTTCGTAACGCGTAACGTCATTTTTAAGGGCCATCCCCTGATCAAAAAGTGCATTTATATTTTCTATTAACTTAAGAGTTAATGCTATATTACTTTCATAAACTTTCTCTCTATTTTCAAGCGTATAAAGGTCTAGATAATGTCCTAAAGCAATAAAGCGTTGCTCCTGAAGCGTTAAATCTCTTGTTTGTAAGGAAAGCTCGCGCTCCAGTTCTGAAATACGCACCCCAGCAGAAAGAGCTCCACCGGAGTAAATCATTTGCTTAACCTCAAATGAAAAATTATTACCTAAACGTGGAGATGAGTAACCATGAATATCGGACCAATTGCGATCCATCATTATCATATTGCCATTATAACTCACCGAAAGCGAAGCATCAATATCAGGTAAGCGTTGATTCTTAGCCGCTTCGACACCAAATGTAGAAGCTTCGACCTTAGTTTGCTCTACTTTTATAGCTGTGTTATTCTTTTCCAAAAGAGCAAACATTTCTTCCACCGATAGCGTTAGCTCCTGCTGAGCATTCAACACGAGGGATACTGCCACGCAAGTAGCAATAAGAAAAAGTTTTTTCATTAAATAGAATCGAAATATGTCTTTTAGTGGGGGCTTTTACACGGTGGCCCTTGCCCGTTCGAGCGCAAAAAAAGGTAAACGCTCTTTTTAAAAAAATGCATACGAACTAAAAGAACCTCTGCAAATCACAAGCAAAAGTAGTAATTTTTTAGCTAAAAAGAATAAGATAGA
>JAJQAI010000014.1 GCA_021203915.1 Prevotella sp.
GTAGACTATTTCATATTTTTTAGAGTCTTAAAAAGCAGGGAAAATTTGTGGTGAGAAAATGGCCAAGAATGATGACGTTACCCCTATGATGAAACAGTTTTGTTCGCTGAAGGAGAAACATCCTGATGCGATACTATTGTTCCGTTGTGGGGATTTTTATGAGACTTACCTTCAAGATGCCGTAGAAGCTAGCAAGATTCTTGGGATAACACTAACAAAAAGAAGTAACGGTGGATCACAAAGGTCACAGACCGAAATGGCCGGTTTTCCCTATCATGCCCTTGAAACTTATTTACCCAAACTTGTAAGGGCTGGTAAACGTGTCGCAATTTGCGACCAGTTAGAAGACCCTAAGCTAACCCGTAAACTTGTTAAGCGCGGAATCACCGAATTAGTAACACCAGGTGTTGCCCTAAGTGATAATGTACTCAATTATAAGGAAAATAATTTCCTTGCTGCAGTTAACTTTGGTAAAATAGCATGTGGTGTTGCCTTTTTGGATATCTCAACGGGTGAGTTTTTTCTTTCCGAGGGTACTTATGATTACGTTGAGAAACTTCTTGCTAATTTTTCCCCAAAAGAAGTGCTTTTTGAGCGCGGGAAACGTGACGTATTTGAAAGATATTTCGGTAGCAAGTTCTTTACTTTCGAGCTTGATGATTGGGTATTTACCGAATCGAGTGCAAGAGAAAAACTTCTAAAACATTTTGAAGTAAAATCGCTTAAAGGATATGGTGTTGACCACCTTCGAAGTGGAGTTATAGCTGCTGGTGCAGTGCTTCAATACATGGAAATTACCCAACATACGCATATCTCCCATATAAATTCAATTTCCCGTATTGAGGAAGAGCGTTATGTTAGGCTAGATAAATTTACCATCTATTCTTTAGAGATTCTTTCTGCTATGCAAGAAGGTGGAGTTGCTCTTTTGGATGTAATAGATCGTACTGTTTCCCCAATGGGAGCTAGACTGCTTAAACGTTGGCTAGTATTTCCTCTGCGTGATACCAAGCAAATTAGTGAGCGTGAGGATGTTGTAGAATATTTCTTTCGCGATACACCATTTAGAGAATTAATTAATCTTCAATTGCAACGTATTGGTGATATTGAGCGTATTATATCGAAGGTTGCGACTTCCCGTATATCTCCTCGTGAGGTTGTCCAATTGGGAATTGCTTTGCAGGCCATTGGACCAATCAAACTTGCTTGTGAAAAATCTAGCCAACAGGTTATTCACTCAATGTCCCAGGAGATAGATCCTTGCGAAGAACTTCGCGTTAAAATTGAAGAAATCATTGAAAATGATCCTCCCCTATTACTAAATAAAGGAGGAATAATCAAAAAAGGGGTTAATCCAGAACTTGACGAGTTGCGCACAATTGCTTTTAGCGGTAAAGACTATCTACTTAAAATCCAACAAAGAGAAACCGAGCAAACGGGTATAGCATCCCTTAAGATAGGTTATAATAACGTTTTTGGTTATTATCTTGAGGTTAGAAATATACACAAGGACAAAGTTCCTTCCTCTTGGGTACGTAAGCAGACACTTGCTAATGCAGAGCGCTACATTACTCAAGAGTTAAAGGAATATGAAGAAAAAATACTTGGGGCAGAAGAAAAGATAATTGCTTTGGAGGCGAGTCTTTTCAATGATTTCGTTTTATCTATGAAATCCTATATCCCTAAGATACAAAAAAATGCACATATAATAGCCAGAATAGATTGCCTATTGTCATTTGCTAAGACTGCTGAGGAACATTCATATATTCGTCCAGAAGTTGTTGATGATGAAATCTTTCTAGATATAAAACAGGGTCGTCACCCAGTAATTGAAACGCAATTACCACCTGGAGAAAATTACATACCCAATAACGTTTTTCTAGATGATAAGAAGCAACAGGTCATGATAATAACGGGTCCAAATATGGCAGGAAAATCTGCCCTTTTAAGGCAGACTGCACTCATTGTGTTACTTGCACAAATAGGTTGTTTTGTACCAGCAGAAAGCGCTAAAATAGGTGTTGTGGACAAAATTTTTACCCGTGTTGGTGCATCTGATAACATCTCTTTGGGCGAATCTACATTTATGGTAGAGATGATTGAAGCAGCAAATATTCTAAATAATGTTACGCCTCGTTCACTTGTACTTTTTGATGAACTTGGGCGGGGTACTTCAACCTATGATGGAATATCTATTGCTTGGGCTATTGTAGAATACCTGCATGAACGTCCTACAGCGCGTGCAAGGACACTTTTTGCCACGCATTATCATGAACTAAACGAGATGGAGAAAAGTTTCCAGCGTGTTAAGAACTATAACGTTTCGGTTAGAGAAACTGACAATAAGGTTATATTTTTAAGAAAACTTGAGCGTGGAGGCTCTGAGCATTCTTTCGGAATTAATGTAGCTCAAATTGCGGGGATGCCCAAAAGTATAGTTAAACGAGCTGGCGTCATTTTAAAACAATTAGAATCTCAAGGTTCACAAGCATCACATGTGGGAAAACCTTCGGCAGAAAGTTTAAATCTAAGTCGCGATGGAGTTCAACTCAGTTTCTTTCAACTAGACGATCCTGTTTTGTGTCAAGTTAGAGATGGAATCTTAGGCTTGGATATCAATAATCTTACTCCAGTAGAGGCTCTTAACAAACTCAATGAAATAAAAAAAGTAGTAACTGGTAAAGGATAAAAATCACACTAAAC
>JAJQAI010000058.1 GCA_021203915.1 Prevotella sp.
TAGTTAAATAAATCAACAGAATTTTCTCTTACTACCCAGGGATAAACCTCTACTTCAACATCTAAAACAGCATCATCAGTTTCATCTGGGTCATCTGGTAGAATTGGGTCCGGGTCAATATCCTCGGAGGTTGGATCTGGGTGACCAAAGCCCTTAACGCTATTTATACTTAGCTTATAAACATTGTTACGAACAGTGGCAAATTCCATACGTCCCATAGTGTTATTATCATTATTGTCGTTATGGCGATTCCAATAGTAATAGTATACCCAGTAGTCTCCATTTTCATCTGGGGTTATAGTCTTAAAGCCAAGGGCTTTAAGAGCCTCAGTGTTCTCCTGGCCGAAGGCTACTGCCTGCTTACATGCATTTACAATTCCTGGTTGAGTTTGGAAGTGTTTATTGTTTGCTACATCTATTACATCATCCCACTCTCCTAAATATATTTCATCATAAATGTATACAGTGGAAGTTGGCTGATGTAGATATTGATTGAACTCAAAATGAATGGTTCCACGAAATACTATAGCAGTTGAAATTCCATGCTTTTGAGCTTCAATGCTAGGTATGGTGTTTTCAGTAGCGTAGCGCCAGATATTATAGTTACCATCTAAATTATCCGTTTCATTACTTAGGATATCATCTATTGATGTCCAGGTCCAAGAAGTTGGGTCGCTTAGGTGATAGATAAAGTTTTCGGAAAGGGAATTACCTTGGAAGGAAAGCTTTTCTAAAGCATCTGTATCTATTACCCAGTTAGAAGTAATTTCAGCATTTAAAAGATTTGTGTTTTGATAATCAGCTACGCCATTAACGTCATTTGCTACGCGGTGTAGGTAATAAAAGCTATTGCTCATATTAATAAGAGCAACGTCTTTTAAGTCAAAGGCAAATTCATCTGGCGTTTCACCAACTCCTTCTAAGTCTTCGGTTGAATAGAACCAAAAGCGCGTCCCTGTTGAGGAATTTATATCAAAACGACAAACATCACGCTCAACCTGAACAGTACCAAGCTCTACGGGGTTAGCCTCCGTGTTATAAGTGCTTAAGTCACTTGGTATTGAAGAAGAGTGATTCCTTGCGTTTGACATTAAGATATGGTTCTTAGTCCAAAGGGTTTCATCCGTAGATGATAAGGAGTAAATAGCGTCAGCATCCCAAGCGGAAGTTTTTAGCTCATCTGTTGGATTGCAATAAACGTAAACCTTAACTGTTTGACCTGCTATAGGCTTTAAATCCTCCTGGCTTACAACAGTTCTATAAATATCAGAGCCCTCATAAACAGGGTCAGTAATACTTACCCTAAAGGCTTCCTTTTCAGATGAGGAGGAAGTGGTTGTAAGAATAACAAGAATCTCAGCAATAGAGTTTTCATAATCCTTACCTACTTCAGTACCCGAGGATGACTCTACATAAGACTCATTACCAACTGAGGTGGTCTCGCTTCTAGTTTGAGGTAAAACACCTACTTCTAAATAAACAGGGTCACTTAGGGTTGTAGTAACACTTGAAGACTCAATTACCTCATCATCTGTTTGACATGCTGTAAAAAGCATGAGCGTGGCCATAAGGCCGAAAAACAATAATTTTTTCATACTTTAAAAGTTTTAAATTAATTAGTTTATGTATCTTCTTTTATTTCTTTTCTTTAAATATATTTGTTATATATTCTAAGGATTCCTTATGTGACATCCCCAATCGAAGTCCATAAAGCATTAGGAAATCCTTAATGCCTTTAATATCATCATCACTTACTGGAATCTTCTTTTTTAACTCCTCTTCCCTTAGTTCACAAAGCTCATAGACCTTTACTATACCTTTAAGTTTAAGCTGATACTTAATAAGGGCTTCGTTCTTTATTTTAAACTTTACGCGGGAAATATCCTCTAGCGTATTTATATATGTAACTTTTTCTTTCATAAGTAGTTATATTAAGTTTATTGGATTTTTACTTTAACTTATCTTTTTCTTTAACGACCTCTCTTGCAAAGGCAATTGGCTTTACAATTCCGGAGGATCTCCACTGGCTGCAGTACTTTTCTAAAGCTTCTTCAAAAGAAGAGGGAGCAAGCTTTTCTTTATATAGCTTTAAAGCCTCTTTTTCTTGACGCTCTGTTGTATAGGTCATATAACACTCTTTAGGTTCTTCAATACCATATACTGCACTTTTTTGTCCTCTACGAATAAAAATCTCTTTAAAGTCATCCCTTTTATCTTTATTTTCTAGGCGGTTAATAGTAAAGATCTTTCTACAATCTACATCCGTAAGCCCTAGAATATCCTTAATTTCTCGAAAGCGTTCTTTAAACTTTGATTGGTCAAGCAGCATTACTATATCGGAGTTATTAATAATAGCCTCCTTAACAATATCGCTTGAAATAATATCTTGAAGCTCTTGGGTAACTATTCCCACAATGCCCCAAAACTTTCGGGCTGTCTTATACATATACTTTATATACTCAGCCATAAGTGGGGTAGCAATAGCTTTCCAAGCCTCCTCAATAACTAAGATCTTTCGGCCGTTTTTTAGCCTTAACTTTTGAAGGAAGACATCCATAATAATTAGTGTTATTATGGGAAATAGGGTAGCATCGTCTTTAATAGCATCAATTTCAAAGACAATAAAGGTTTCATCAAAAAGCGTGGAATCGATATTTTCATTAAGGGTTGCCTCATGGGC
>JAJQAI010000236.1 GCA_021203915.1 Prevotella sp.
AGAAAGTTGTGATGTGGTATTTGCTCGAAACGAAAAAGAAAAAAAAGATTATCTTGATGACTTCTTAAGGCGTGGGGTGAAAGATGTTTTAATTACATCTCACGTTAAGGGAGATTGTATAAAATTTTACGGTGTAAACTCACCAAAAAAGTTCTTTAGATATTTTTATCCAAATGACTTTGGAGACACAAAGTTCGGAAATGAAAGGATAAATGGTGCTACAGAGCATTATGAATTTTTGGTAGATGATTTAAAAAAAGATGTAGCAAAGCTAGCCCAACTAACTGGCCTAGAAGTTTATGGCGGTGACTGTATAGTTAGAAGGGATGGCTCTTATGCTATAATAGACTTTAATGATTGGCCCAGTTTTTCAAGATGTAAAGATGAGGCTGCTATGGCTATAGCAACACTAGTAAACAACCAAAGGACGGGTTTTTTGGGGAAATGAAAAAGGATGATTTTAAAGAGATGCTTAAGGCATCATTCAAGTCGGAAGAAACAGAAGAATGGTTAGACGTACATTTTACACGTCCCATAGGACTTTGGATGGCCTTAATAGCAGAAAAGCTGAATATAACTCCTAATACAATAAGCGTTTTTTCCATACTGCTTGGTGTAGCATCTGGAGTGATGTTTGCTCACCATGGGCTAATCTTTAATATAATTGGAATACTGCTATTAATGATAGCTAATTTCTGTGATTCAGCTGATGGTCAACTAGCACGCCTTACTAATCAAACAACCCTTACGGGCCGTATTCTAGATGGTTTCTCTGGAGATTTATGGTTTTTCGCTATTTATGTGGGACTAGCCTATAGGATGACTTTTGAGAATATACCTTTTACAAACTTTCATTGGGGAATATTAATATGGATAATCTGCACACTTTCGGGCGTTATATGTCACTCCCCACAAAGTTCACTAGCTGATTACTATCGGCAGATACACCTTTATTTCCTCAATGGTAAAAAAGGTAGTGAACTTGACACATATGAAAGTCAACGTAAAATCTATGAATCCCTACCAAAGAATTCTCCTTGGATTATTCGCCAATTCTTTTTCAACTACAAAAATTACTGCAGATCTCAAGAAAGGCGTACACCTATGTTCCAAATGATGCTCTCCCTATTAAAGGCAAATTACACCGACATTAGTAAAGTACCTCAAGACTTTAAAAAAAGATTTCTTTCTTTTTCTCGTCCGCTAATAAAATATACTAACATTTTAACGTTCAATACTAGAGCTATTTGCATATATGTAACATGTCTATTGGATTGTCCTTGGGTGTATATTCTCATTGAGTTTACAATAATGAACATCATTTACGTATATATGCACACCAAACATGAGAAAATCTGTAGGGATATGCTCCCAGAGTGTGGCAAAGCTATCATAATAAAAACTTAAAAAAGCATTTTATATCTTTTTATGATAAAGGGATACATTTTCGATTATGGTGGGACCTTAGACACCGCTGGATGTCATTGGGGTAAAGTACTTTGGCGAGCATACCAAAATCATCGTGTCCCCATAAAAGAGGAAGAGTTTAGAGAAGCTTATGTAACTGCAGAGAGATTTCTTGGAAAAAATCCTGTAATAAAGCCTCACTTTACTTTTTACGATACTTTGGAGACTAAACTAAGATTACAAATGGAACATCTTATAGCCTCGGGTTATTGGAATGTAAATAAAACGGATTATCAGAGGCTAAAAAATGATATACTCCAGAGTTTATACTCCCAAGTTAAACATCAAACCAATACAAGCGCAAGGGTTCTTAGTGAGCTTTCTAAACGCTATCCAATGGTTTTAGTTAGCAATTTCTATGGGAACATTTCCGTGGTTCTTAAGGAATTCTTTCTTGACGGTTATTTTTGTAAAATTATTGAGTCTGCAGTAGTTGGCATACGCAAACCAGATCCCGAAATATTCTTGCTTGGTGTAAAGGCCCTAGGCCTTAAGCCACATGAGATTATAGTAGTTGGCGATAGTTTTACTAAAGATATTATCCCCGCTAAAAAGGCCGGCTGCAAGACCATATGGTTTAAGGGAGAAGGATGGACAGAAGAGACTTTTGATGAGAGTATTCCCGACAAGGTAATTAAGAGTTTAGAAGAATGCCTAGAAAAATGAGTAGACTGTTACTTTTAGCCCTTTTGGCCCTGCCTTTAACGATTGATGCCCAACGCATTACGGGTGTTATCGTTGATGAAGCAACAGGTGACAGTATACCCTATGCTAGCGTTATGTATAAAAAGGGAAATTTGGCCATCTCCAGTAATGGGGCTGGACATTTCTCAATTGAGCGCCGTAATGGGTCATATCTAACTTTCAGTGCCTTAGGATATCAAACTTTGCAGATCTTAATAGGAGAGAATACTCCAAGCGAGATGCGAATAACTCTAAAATCTGATACAAAATCTCTTCAAGGAGTAACCGTTAAAGGCAAACGCAATAGATACAGTCGAAAAGATAATCCGGCTGTAGAACTAATGAGACGGGTTATAGCGGCTAAGAAAACCACGGACCTTTCCAACCACGACTATTATCAATTCAACAAATACCAAAAAATCACTCTCGCTCTTAATGACATAAATCCAAAAGAACTAGACGAAGATAAGGCTAAAAGAAGAAAATGGCTACTAAATCAAATAGAGACATGTCCCTATAA
>JAJQAI010000125.1 GCA_021203915.1 Prevotella sp.
TTATAATAATTATCCCAAAACAGTTCTCGCTCTCTTGCTAAATCATCTCCCATTTCAACAACGCGCTCTTCTTTTGTGAAAATATTGGAAATAGTAAGTAAATTATCTATAAATACTTTATGCTCCGCTTCTGTCATTGCGTACCAATTTTTCCCTTCTGCGGCCAAAACTTGCTCAAGGTACACATTTGGCTCATCATCTTCATTTAATAGCATAGAGCGGTCCACAGTCAAATCTACAGGATACCCCCAAATGGACCCTCCAAATTGGTCTAATGGTATACGATAAAATTGCTACTCATTATATTCGGTAAAGTCTCCCGTATTATGCTCTGGCGTATAATCCCATATGCTCATGTCCAAGATTTCTTCCATAAAATCTCCGACTTCCGCTACAGAGTTGTTTAAGTCATCATCAAACTCTAAATCATATCCCGTGCGAGACAATTCATCAATAAAAGCATCTTCACACGTATAAGTATACATAATACTCTTTAGTTTTTGTTCTTCTGAAATTTTTTTTACATAGAATTCAAACCACTCATCTTTAAAATGTAATTTTATTTTAGATTCGTTTGTAACTAAGTCAGATAAATCATTGTGTACAAACGCACCTATTTTAGAATCATAAAATTTAGAAGGCATCTGAAAAGTTAATGTATTTGTTCCTTTGAACTCTCTCTATAATTTAACATCTGTCGCCCTGCCCAAATAGGTCATATCATGAGCGCCAATAATTGCTCCAAAAGTTTCCTCTTTAATTCCTTCACTATTTGTGCTTTCAGACCAAATACTTAATTCATAAGGTTGTTTATATACGATAAAAATCACCCCCTTACAATAGGGCAGCCAAGAAAAACCTTGACTGCACTTTGACAATATTAATAAAACAATGGGACATAATGAATATTTAAATTGTTCAACATGTCTGCGTATGCCCAAAACAGTGGTGGGAAATTAGCCCATAAGTAATTGCAAGCATACCACCACCAATCTCCTATGTTGCCATTAATACACCGCAAAGGTTGCCCCATAACATCATAATCTTCATATGATGGAGGCTTATTTGTGTCTGGGTCAAAATATACCCCTTTTAGCGGCGTCCAATCATAGTAATGAGAAATGGTTTGCCAAATTTCGTCACACTTTTTTAAAAATGCATATTCAGCATTATTTTGTTGTTTCTTATACAACGAATATGCAAAATAATTCAATTCTGAAGGATAGGCTTTTAAATGTTTATCATACCAAGCTTCAAATTTAAAAAGTTCATCTAAATTATCTTCGGTGCCGCACCATTTATCTTGATATGTTAAAAGAGATTCGTCATTGGTCCAATGATAATCCCCTATTGAGCCACCAACCGCTTTTCGGTTATCGTTATCACCAGATATTCTTGTTCTTATATATGTATTATCAGTCGAGACAGAGTGGCCGACAATATCTTCTACTGATTTATATGTTTGCAAGAACTCAGCGCGGCTCAAATCATTTACCATATCATAAAGTTGTTGTACCTCGCGCTAATGATTAGCAAGATCGCCGCCATAGCCCCAATCATATGGACGAGCGTCTCTCCATCTTTTGCCGCCCCACGTTGTTTCGTCTGTAACGGGCTCAACGTCTAATAAAGACCAACCCGGTGGCAATTTAAACCAATGTCCTTTCTCTAAAGCTGCATTTTGTACATTTTTAGAAGGTTTGTATACAAACTCCATACCCAGTGGATTTTCAGTGGTATATAACATGCGAGTTTCACTATTACAATAATAGGTGTCATCAAGCAAATCGTTAATACAGCCACCATCGCCAATTAATTTATTCAATTGTTTTTGCAATTTAGAATATTTAGTTTGACCATCTAGTAATGAAGCATCATAGAAAACATGCTTGCCCACAAAAACACAATCTGGGTCCAATCCTATTGCTTGTAAATATTGTTCTGCCAAATTAGCACCCGTCATTTTGCTCTAGTCAATTTCCAAATAGTCCTGAGTGATCCATTCCGGATATTTAAAAGCATTAAATACGTAATTATCATAATCAAGATCTCGTGTATCGCTTCTAATGTACTCCAAAGGTAAATTGATATAATCATAAATAAAATCTTCTACAGAGTAAGCACCATTTGCACCTGTGAGCGGCAAGTCATCTTCTAACCCTTCAATCATGGGAGCAAAATTGTGTAATAATTTTGAGAGATATTCCCAATATAACTAAAACTCTTCTTGCTCATCAAGACACAAGCTGCGCAATTCATCATAACGCGCTGCCATCGCAATACCTTCTTCAAAATTCAAATCTATCATTTTTTCTCTGTATGTTGTTATGGGGTCTCCTAAGGTTCCATCCAAATTTACCACATTGAACATTCGAATAAAATTCACCAGTGGATGAGTAACGTCTTTAATTTGATTTTTTATATCTGGGTCAATCCAAAAATCTTTGGGCATCATTTCTTTCCATAAATCAAGATTAACCCATTCCCCCGCATATGTTTTATTCCCGCGCCATTGAATGGTCTGCCAATAGAAAAGTTTGATAAAATGTCCAAGCATTTCACGAGGAATAGGTTCTGCATAATAGCAATGATGTGGGTGCGCCTCTCCAAGATTACTATAAGAAAGGACCCCTTCAAATAGTTCGGGATAATCATTTAAATGTAAATTGAAAGCTACCTCTAAAGGCTGTAACCAATCAGCGTCCGCCCTATGTAATCGATACTCTTCGGGGGTTGTATTCCAATCTTCATACGGCATATTCATATTACCATCTTCATCATTCCAATGTTTGTCACAAAACATATGTCCACCTTTTATACAATCAATTAATTCATCTTGAGTATATAATGTGGCTCCATCGGGTTTGTAAATCTCTAGATTATCGCCATATGCTTGTATATTTTCTATCAAACGGTCTCGGTCAAACGTTCTACGTTTAAAGTATAAACTCCCATACTTAAAAGGTTCATTATCTTTCATGTCATAAGTTGTTAAGCCGCACCAGTCCACTGCATCTGGTATGCTTAAGCGCTCAACATTAAAACGTCGGATACGAAATTTCTCGCCACCACGGCTAGACCAAAAAGCCCGCTTATTTTCATTAAAGCGAATTTCCCAATCTACGGGGAGGTCACCCGGATTGTAGACCAAAATACGCGCTCCAATCATAGGACGATACTAGTTATACCCAATATCTGTATTAATAAAATCGACTTTAGAATATTGCGGCATATACATTAGCTCTTGGTCAAAGTCTAATGTTGGGGTAGTGAGCAATTTAGCAGTACCTTGCCACTCTGGAACGTTATCCCAATACCCTCGAACATCTAGGATGGTATGTGGACCTTCTAAAGTATCAAAGAAGAGCTCTCCTACTTGTACCTACTCTATGGTTGGAAAACCTGTTTTCCAGACTTGTGCGTCATTTGGCTCCCAATTCTTATAAATGCCGTCTGTTCCCGTTCGATTTTGGTGGGCTTTATCTCTGAGTATATCGGTATTTCCGAAATAATCATTTGGATTGGTGTTATAATGATATTTTATATTTTCTGGCTAAAACTTTTCAGGAGTCATCGCTCTTAAAGGATGAATAAAGTCATTACTTTGAATCTCTCTTCCAATAATACATTCTGGAGGGTTAAGTAAGTAATAGTCCGCCGCCCGCACAACGTATTTATCGAAGCCAAAAGCGTAAGGAAAATAGCATATAAAGGTAACTGAACCTTCTCCTTTGTACACTCTTTGATGTGTTTCCTCATCCATAAAACAAATATATTTAAAATCTGGTTTTGAATCTACTTTTGCACGCCAATGCTTATAAGGCTCTTCATCAAAAACAAGATCTTTCAACTGTTCGCCGCAAATAGTTGACGGATTTTCCGCAAATCTTCTTCCGTAACATTGTCAAACGCGAAATCGCAAGAAAATGAAACATTGTTATAAGTTGTTCCAAAGTAATAAGCACCATCTGCGCCCGGAACACCTTCATATGTGTCTGAAGGGCTCGGTAAGATTCTCGATTGGTATCGGTCGGAAGAAGATACAACTTTTAAATGTAAGTCTTCAGTATGTACCCCGCCAAAACGAAAACCTAAAAAATCTTGCATGTTATCATCACCTCTTTTTTTGAATATTAAAACGTTAGCGCCTATTGGATATGTAAGATTGATAGAAAAAAATCAAGAAAAGTCACCACTTATTGGTGACTTTCTCTGTTTATTTATAGTTTTTGCGCAATATTACATTGGAACGCTCTGGTGTTGCAACATTGACAATCTCATTTTTCATTCGGTCAAGCATATATTCAATATCTATGTTAGAATCAATTGAATCAATATTTAAGTTAATTTCAATAGACGTATCACCGTAGCTAACATTATCATTAAAGTTCTCTACGGAAGATGAGTTTAAAAGTGGAATGTCTGCAAATATATCTGCTGCGCGCCCAATGCGTGCAGTATCTTCTGCAGACAAAAAAGCTTCGGGCTTAGATTTCGAACCATCAACCCATGCTGGCCCAGTAAAATCAACTAGCCCTCCTGAAGCGAAAGCGTAAGTCAACTAAGAAAAATTATTGAGCTCTTCATCGCTATAATTATTTCCCATAACGGGGGCCATAGATGCCACATTTAAATCAGTTCCTCTTTTTTGAGTACTATATATTTCTTCTGTCATGGCTTTTGCGTTGTCAAAGTCAGAATTGGTAAGCGGTCCAACATATAAGCTTTTGCCAGACCGTAATTGGAGAAGCATGTATATGTGATCAGTATCTCTATCTGCAGAAGAAGTAAACCCATAGCTTTTTATAATTTCTCCCAAAACGGTCTTTTCCTACCACGAGGGGGTTCCCGAAGAGTGCTCCGCCTCAACCTGATAATCTTTTGCGTAGTAAAAGTCTTCTCCTTCCACATAATCAGTTGAGTAATGTAGGGTTTCTGTTAACTTTTCAACATATGCTCTAAATTTGTCTAACGCTATAGAGGCGTCCTCATAAGCTTGCTGGATTTCTTCTAAACTATCTCTAGCATCATCGACCGACTCTTGTGCACTTTTAACACTTTCAATAGCATCTTCTATACTTTCTTTTACTGAATCAGTCACTTCATTAAAGCTTCTCTCGGTTTCAGAAGTAAATGCTTCACTTGTCGTCTCTATCAATTCTTGGACTTCTGCTCCAGTAATGGTGCAATATTCCTCAATAGTACTATTTTGCTCAATTGCCCATTTCTAAATGATAGCGGTCCCGTCCTCCATATACTAAATTAATAAAGTTTCCTATTGAGTTGACGTTGCCTCCAAATAATCGGAACTATTATTCATCATCCATTCAGCATAATCTTCTACTGAAGAAAAATTTTTCACAATTGATTCTGCCATTTGGTTCCAATAAGCATTATCGTCTAAAATAGCCTATTTAATTTCAAGTTCAATATCTCGCATTTCTGAGAGGTCATTATTTTGCTCTTCCATGTTATCAAGAATTGCATCAACAGCTTCGTCAAGTAAGTCTTGTCGAGACTCTTCTAATTCTTCTTGAGCTTCTAGTACCTCTGTGCGGCGAGCGCCACTTGTGTCTCTTTCCATTAATGATAATTTACGTTCTTGTTTTGCAACGTCTTCATAACTATTCTCTAAATCTCTAAGATTTCTTTGCTTATCGATAGCATCTTGCAAAGCTTCTAGATAGTCATCATCTGCTTCTTTCATGCTTGAGTATTTTTCTTTTAACGCATCAACCTCATCTTGGTATTGCGATTTTAAAACATCAGCAACGCCAGACTCTAACTATCCATAATTTGATAGTACTTCAACTCTTTTGTCTTGCATTTCTTTTTCTTCTTCATAAATTGAATCATCAATTTCTTTTAGCTAATCTGCATAATCGTTATAATTTTCAACATTTTGTTCAAGTAAATCTTTGAATTCATCATTAAATTTAGCCTAATTAAGTAATTGCTAGTCAACTTGCATCTTTCCAGTATTTTCGTCTAAATTTACATAGTCACTATATTTTATTTGCACTTGAGAAGACACAGTTTGCATAACACCATTTTCATCTTCCGCCTCATAGGTAGCCTCATAGGTTGATGTTGCAGTATTAAACCAAGACGTGAGTTCATTGAGTCCCTATTGTATTACCTGCTACTCTGCTTTTTGCTCTGCCATAGTGCTGTGTTGAGCTTCTGCATATTGCGCCCATGAGTTTACCGTTTCATTTCTATCCTAGCTTGTGTCAAAATCATCTAATAGGCGGGATGCGCGCGCGGTGTAGGTGTCAATAGCGGTAGTGTAATTATATAAGACGTCTAACGAAGAAGCTCGATTAGACGTCCCGTAGAGCACTTCATTTAGACTATCGATAGCTTCTTTCAGTTCTTTAAGAGCATCGCTCAAAGCCTCTTCCGCATCTGTGAGCTCCTCTGCAGTATCTTCAAATGACTCTTCTTCTTCCTCTAATTTATTATAATAGTCACTAAGATAAGAAAAGTTGACATATTTAAGTATTGTATCCCAATCTACATCGTTGTATGTAGCAATTGCCTCCTCATACTGTGTCGATAAAGCGTCATAGTTCGAGTCTGACTCATTTGTATTAGCAAGCTCCTATTCTAGGGACAAAATCCCCTAATACATATCTCGGCGAGACCCCTCTAGCAACATGAACTCATTTTCATAGTCTTCTTGAGGGACTTGCGCCATTATGTCATAATCTATTTGTACTTTTCCTTCTTCGTCAAAAGAAAACATTTCCCACCAATTAGCGGTATTAAAATCAGATTCTAACATACTATCAATATAGTCATTTAAATCGGATACGGTAATATCTCCTTCAAACGATGCGTCAACAATATTAAGGGTAACATCAATTGTCTCTAAGCTTTCCTCTACTTTTTCTTTAAAATCGTTAAGGTTTGAAGTTATACCGATGCTAGTATTGATTTTGAAATCATAAACTCCACTTTGTTCTTGTAACTGCAAAATAGTGTAGTATAAATCTTTTGCGTCACTATTGGACATTCCAGCCGCCGTCAAAGCTTCAACAAAGGGATCATATGCATCAAATGAAGAATCGTAAAATAACCAGTCAAAACTAAGAACTGCACTTAATTCATCCATTGATAAATTTAGACCTTCGACTTTTTGGAGATAGTTACGAATGCCTCTGTAGGAAAAATCTTCTGAGAAAAAACTATCAATATTGTCTGATATTAATGATAAAGTACCCATGGAGAGCGAACTTATCGTTTCCAAATCTTGGAAAAAATACATCATTTTATTATTTAAGGTGTCCAAAGACTGATAGTCGCTTGTGCCCAAAGCCTAAGCAAGAAATGATTCAGTATCTTCCTCTCCGTATATTTGTTCTAATTGTTCTCGCGCGTCTCTAGCTTCCGTCAATGATATGTCATTAAAATTTTCCATTAACAAATTAAATAACTCTGCTTGTTCCTCGCTATATGCTAAAATATTATCTACTTGCCCTTGTAAGTACTAATCTGTTGAGTAAGTTTGCTCTAGGGCATATATGGCTTCTTCGTACCACTCTTCATCTTCAATGTCCTCATATACTTCCCAGTCTTCCTCACTTGTTATTCCAAGACTATAAAGTAAATTTTTTACATTTTTATCTTTCGTTAATTTTTTTAACTTTTTGCCTTGACTATTATATAGTTTGCTAAATGCCTACTGATCTTCAGAGGACAAATAGGCACCAGAAGTAATTTCGTCACTTACTTCATACATCTCAGCGGCAAGTACCGCTTTTTCTCCTTGGGTCTGATCTGAATATAGGCTATCCATTAAATTGTATAGTACCTAAAAACTTTCTCCAGCTACATCATATGTTGTTGAAGAATACCCTTCATATAATTCCTCATACTTATCTAATGTAGCTGACATATATACGTCAGCAAGTTGTAAAGAGGAAGATAAAATTTGTGCTTGCCGAGCTTCCTCTTCTAATTGCTCAGCTTGTTTTTCAGTCTCTTTAGTCCATAGCGTTAAAGTTCCAGTAAGTGAATCATATTCCCGAACAAGTTCTGGATAAGAATCCATGAAAAGACTGGTCATATCTTTATAGTCGTCTTCTTCGTCGCTAGTTAAATAACCTTTTTTAGATAATTTTTGATATGTTTCTAAAGCGTCAGCAAAATTGTCGCTATAATCTTTAGCTTCTTGCATATCGTTATTAACTTTACAAATAGCGTCATCTAAGACTGATAGTTCCTCAGTTAGTGCATCGATTTTATAATCTAATTGTTCAGTCTTCCATGCATGATATGCTGCTGTCACTGCCGTAATGGCGACCGTAAGACCTGCCATTCCTAATTTCACTGCTCCTAACGGACCCAGTGACCCCTTCAAAACAGACGTTACCGCACTAAATGTTGATTCCCCCGCGGATAGTTCACTTTTGGCCAATGTAATTGACTTAATTATTGAAGGGACTTTTTGCATAATCTATGGTATCGTTGTTGCTAGTATTGTTCCAAATCCAGTCCATGCAACAGTGCTAGCCTTTGCTCCCCCCGCAAATTCTGCAAAAAGACTACTAACCAATGCAATAATTTTAGGAACTTCTTGTTTTGCAGCTGTTCCCATATTTGTAAAAAATTGCGATGATGTGGACGAATTTATTTCTTTTACATTCTTTTTTAAATCTTTTTCTATTTTTGCATTATCTTTTTTTTGAGAGGAGGAAGTAGTCGCTGTTGTTGCACTAGACTAACTAGTGTCTTTTTTATCTTGGGGTTGAGTGGTAGAGAATACAGCCTTTGCCGCATTTATAGGATTTAAAATATTTTCATTGATTTTCCATCCAGTGCCTTGTAATGCTTTATATCCAGTAGAATGTACATATGACTCCAATCCGTTTAGTGCGTCCACAGTCTGTTTATCTAATCCCGCAATTTCTTCCTAAAGTTTTTCTATAGCACTTGTATTATCTTCACGTCGAGCTGTTATTAATTCTTCCATTTTTGCGTCGATTTCTTCAGCGTTTTTTTGTACCAACTCTTTTGTATCTTTCATTCTAGCATTAAAGACGTTTCCACCTGTATCAAAATCTTCATATACGTGGTTAGCTTTTATTCTTGCCAAGTCTAATAAATTCGTATATTCTTCCAAGAAATCATTTGAAAATACTTCTTTATCAATTTCAACGCTAGAGTCAACTAATGCTTTGCAATTGGACACTAAACGGTCATGTAAGTTCGTAGTTGCATCCTACAGTTCTGATATTACTTCTTCGGTTAAGTCACCTGTCGGGCTCAATCCATTCACTATAGAGCCAAGACTTCCGTCTACATTAGGGTCAAATATTCTGTCAAATTCATTCATTAATTCTTTCCCTAAAGTTGAGTTAGACCAACTTTCTTCAGTTAACAACGTCATGTTTTTAAGAGGGGCAATAAGTCCCTGTATTGTATTATTTATTGCTGTGTCATCATTAATGTATACATTGTTTAATGCCTGTCCAAAAATTTCATCATATTTATCAGAAAACGCCATGAACTCATGACGAACTTCGGGGACAACCATCTTGTCTAATTGCTCCGTAAAATTTTTCGACAACTCTTGTCGGCTAGGTGCAAAAATTTCTTCTGTAGGAAGGAATGGCTGAATTGTTAATTTTTTCTCTTCTTCCTCTAATTGTTTTATACTATTTCTTAATTGCGTTTGCGTAGAAGTGTAAGACTCTCTCTATTGAGCTGTTAGTATTACTTTGCTATCTTGAAGCACAGAGGAAATATTTTTCTCCTCTCGGTAAAGCTCTTCTATTTTATTTTGGGATAATTGAAAAGCCCCTTCCTGTCCTTCTCGAATGTTCTGACGTCGGTCTGACAGTATCCCCTCCGAAATAGAATTGGTTAATTCTTCAATAGCTTCATCAAAGGCAGTAGTCGCAGATTCCATTTTTGACTATAACTTATTCACTGTCTCAAAATTTTCTTTTTCTCTCTCCTCTGCAATTCTTTCTTCTCCATATTTTAAAGTTTGTTTTTTTTGCGTTTTTAAATTTGATAGTTCAGCTGTCTTTTTTTCTTGCCAAAAATCGCTAGTAAAATTTTGTCCCTCGATTTCAGTTGGAATTCTAATTGCATGTTGTGTAGCATAAATTTGAGCCTCTTGTATAAAATCTTGTATATCTTTCAAAGATTTTTCTGCATTTTTTACTTCGACCGATATCTAATGTTTTTCTTTCAATTCTTTAGACATTTCGCGCCAAGCCTGCGTGCTCTCTTTAATAGGTGTTAAGATTGAAGAAAGAATTTTTTTCCCTAAGGCAACAATGCCCAGCGCCAAAGCAGCGATAGCACCCGTCGGAAGATTATTTAGTCCAGTTATTAAAGAAGAAAGAGCTTTATAAATTGAAGACATTATATTGTCTGTAACAAATTTTTGTTTTAATTCTTCCATTTCAGTTGACAGTTTTTGCGAACTATAAGCTAAGGTGTCAGTATATTTACTAAACTGAGCGTCACTTTTTCCCGCCGAATCTGTCGCTTCTGCCTCTAGCTCTAAAGTGCGGTCATAATCATCTAAAAGGGCAATTAATCGAGATTGTTGTCGCGTCCCCGCAATTGTAGTAGCTAAATATCTTTGCGTATTGCGGTCCAAATTATTCCATGAATTACCTAATTCATCAATAACAACATCCAAATTTTTAATTTGTCCTTGGGCATCTCTTAAAGAAATCCCGACAGATTGTAAAGCTTCATCTGTGCTATTAATACTTAATTCAGCATCCGCTTCATCATTACTTACATTGGTAGTCATTTGTGTGAAATTAGCAATAATAGTTTTTAAAGAAGTCCCAATTGAACTAGCAGACTCTTGTGTTGTTTCAATTATTTTTGCTAAATACGCTGCTGTATTTTCATATGTCATCCCCGCATTTGCCGCAATACTTGCCGTTGCCGTCATAGCGGTCGCAATATCTTCTACTGTCGCAGCTGCATTGGCGGCGAGGTTTGAATATACGTCGACGACAGTATTAGCTTCATCCATTTCCATGTTAAAGCTACGTAGTGCGGCGGTAATTTCTGAGGTTGCCTAAGAAAAATCTATTCCGCCCAAAGTTGCTAATTTCATTGTTTGCTCTGTCAATTCCATTACCTCAACGGAATTTAATCCCTATTGGTAATACAGCGCACTAGCGTCAACGACGCTTTGTATAGATTGACCTAATTCTACCGCCATAGAACTGTACTGATCATAAGTCCCCCACATTTCTTTCATTGAATAGTTTGTCACCATCGCAATGCTAGCAAATGAACTATCTAAAGCCTTTACCTGCTGAACTGCGGCACTAAGACTTGCGATCATAGATTGCACTATTTGCCCCGGCTGTAGCCATTGCCCCAGCCCTACCATAGCAAAATCTAACGCATTAGATATTTGTTTATTAGAAATATCAGATACCGAATATGAAGAGGCCATTTCTTTTGTCGCTTTTTTTGAAGAATTCATAGACTTTGTCATACTGTCAAATGTTTTTTTTGACGACTTTGTTTCTTCGTCTAAGTTATGCATATTTTGAGTAAGATTCCGCGCACTGGATGATGCTTCAATTGTCTTTTCGGTATAATCTTCTATTTTTTCATGAACGTTGGCTGTTTTATTTGTTAAGTCTTGTGCCTCTGAAGAGAAAGAGTTAGGTCCAACACCTGCGTTTCCTTCTCGGATGCTCGTTTTCTCTAGATTTATTTGATATAAGATTGACTAAATTTCTCTATTCAACTCTTCGCACGTAATAAGAAATCCTTGAAGATCTTTTCCTAAGCCACTTGGAACATCTGTGCGCAGCGCGTCGCTGCTTTCAGTTAACAGCTATACTTGCTTAGCCGCTTGCTCGGTTAACCGTTCTGCTTTAGATATATCTTGCTAGAAAGAGTTAAACACTGTTTGATATGTTTCTATTTTACTTTTTGCTTGGGTCAAAAAAGAATATTTTAAAAAACTTTCAATTTGCGCACCATCTTCTCCATTAGTTACCCCCGCAAATGGCCCAGTGGAAGCACTTCCTATAGGAAAATACTAATTATTAATTTCATTCAAAGCTTCTGCATATGTTCGGTCCACATTCTTGTTT
>JAJQAI010000272.1 GCA_021203915.1 Prevotella sp.
CTTAAAAAAGTTTCTTTTTTATTCTACGATTACAGGCTTATACTTTGGTACAAGAATCTTCATTATTGACCAACCAATAAGATATGCTACCGCACAAATACTGAAAATAATCATATATCCTGCTGGCTTTCCATCAAAGCCCATGAACGAGAAGGCTGCACCTTGATTCTCTGCGAATGTGAAAAGTTGGCCAGATCCATAGTTAATTAAGAATGAACCTACACCACCTGCCATACCACCAATACCGGTAATAGTTGCAATGGCTGATTTTGGGAACATATCACCAACGGTTGAGAAAATATTTGCCGACCATGACTGGTGAGCAGCACCCAAGATACCAATAAGAATAACTGGTAACCATGGAGATATAGGACCTAGTGGCTGTGCAAGCAAACCAAATAATGGGAAGAATGCAAATATTAACATCGCACGCATACGTCCTGCATATGGGTTCATACCAAGTCTATTAACAAAATATGTTGGCAGATATCCTCCAAGTATTGAGAGCATTGTGATTAAATAAAGCGTAAATATAAGCGCCATTCCCATTGGGGAGTCTGAGGAGTAACCATATACATCGGAAATATAAGCTGGTGTCCAGAATAGGAAGAACCACCATACACCATCGGTCATAAATTTACCAACGATGAAAGCCCATGTCTGACGATAGGTGAAGCACTTTAAGAAGCCAATCTTTGGACCTTCATCATGAGCATCCTTTGGATCTTCAGTGGTTTCAACGTCTTGATTAATGTATGTTAGTTCCGCAGCATTCATTCTCTTATTATCTTTTGGCTTGGCATAAACGAAAACCCAAAAGGCCATCCAAATATAACCTAGCGCACCGATAACAACGAACGACATTTCCCAACCAAAGTGACTTGCTAAAAGTGGAATAGTTAGAGGAGCGATTAGCGCACCAACTGATGCACCATTATTAAATATTGAAGTTGCAAATGCACGGTCCTTCTTTGGGAAGTACTCTGCTGTAACCTTAATAGCTGCAGGGAAGTTTCCAGATTCACCAGTTGCAAGAACCATACGGCAAATTAAGAACAACCATACACTTACCGTTGAAACAGCAAGTCCAACATGACCAGCAGTATTGACATACTCTGCTATATGTTCTTTTGCGCCTTCAAATCCTACGAGCCAATGACCTGTAACTATACCACTGGTTGCAATACCGCAAAACGCATGTAATACAGCACCAGTAGACCAAATACCAATAGCCCAAAGATAGCCCCTTCTTGTATCCAACCAGTCAACTAACTTACCAGCAAAAAGCATACAGATAGCGTAAAATATAGAGAAGTACGCCGTAATCATACCATAATTGGCATCATTCCACTGGAATTCAGGCGCAATAAAGTCCTTCCATGTTAGTGAAAGTACTTGTCGGTCCATGTAATTCACTGTCGTTGCAAAGAACAACATAGTACAAATAATCCAACGATAGTTGGTCATTTTAGTGGTTTGTATTGAATTCATGTGTGTTTATTATGTATTAGTTTTAATTTTTTCCTCGTCTTAAAGTCTTATGTCAAGGTTGCATCATAAGACGCTTATCTTGCAAAGATAACGTTTTTATTTTTAATTAACAAATAAAGTTTCTCGCTTTCAAAAAAATTATCTCTTCCCAAAATATGGTTTAGACGTTAGTCTTGAAAATACACTCTCTTAACTCTATTGCTAACACTTGTAAGCACTTCATATGGGATAGTCCCCATGGCATCTGCTAAAAGCGTTACAGGCAGATTCTCACCAAAGATTTCTACCATATCACCCTCTTTTGCATCTATATCGGTTAAATCTATCATAGCAACATCCATACAGATGTTTCCCACATATGGTGCTTTCTTTCCGTTTACTAAGCAATAGCTACGACCACATCCAAGTTGACGAGAAAGACCATCTGCATAACCAATGGGAATAACGCCAATAATACTATCTCTTTTGAGCACACCTTTTCGGCTATATCCAATGGTTTCTGTCTTTTTTACTTTCCTTATCTGAAGTATAGTGGTCTTTAATGTGCTAACGGCACTAAGCATAGTGTTGTTGCGGTTATTAACCCCATAAAGTCCTATGCCAAGTCTACACATATCAAGTTGAAGTTCTGGAAAATGTTCTATTGCAGCAGAGTTATCCATATGCCTTAGGATTTTATGTCTAAAGTGAGATTGCAGCTTTTGGCTTGCACGCTCAAAGCGCGAGAACTGAAGTTTAGAGAACTCGTCAAAGTCATCACTATCAGCCCCTGCAAAATGAGAGAATACAGAAAGTGGAATTATAGCGTTTTGACTTTTTAGCCTAAGAATTAATTCGTCCATTTCTCTTTCAGCATCAAAACCAAGGCGATGCATACCCGTATCGAGTTTTATGTGCACAGGATAGCTTGTAATACCCTCCCTTTGAGCTTCCCTAACAATAGCGTCAAGAATACGAAAACTATATACTTCTGGCTCAAGACCATTGTCAAATATCATCTTGAAAGAATTCATCTCCGGATTCATCACCATTATGTTACATGTAATCCCCGCCTTCCTTAGTGTTGCTCCTTCATCTGCAAGAGCAACAGCAAGATATTCAACTCTATTTCTGTCTCTTATCAACATCT
>JAJQAI010000117.1 GCA_021203915.1 Prevotella sp.
CTTTTTAGGGCCTGCTTAAGATGAATATGTAAAGGCGAGCCCTTTCTAACTTTGAAATAAAAAAAGAAAAACAAATATATATGGAAGCGGTTTTTAGTTATATCATTGGTCTAGGTGCTGCGGTTATGATGCCTATCATCTTTACTATCCTAGGCGTGTGTATAGGCATTAAGTTTAGCAAAGCTCTACAAAGTGGTTTATACGTTGGTGTGGGTTTTGTTGGACTCAGTGTGATTACAGGTCTACTAACAGAAAGTTTAGGACCTGCCCTGCAAAGTGTTGTGGAGATATATGACTTGCGTCTTCAGGTTTTTGACATGGGTTGGCCTGCAGCAGCATCAGTTGCATATAATACCACTATCGGCGCGTTTGTTATTCCTGTGTGCTTAGGAGTCAATCTTGTGCTCTTATTGCTTGGTTGCACACGTACGGTAAATATTGACCTTTGGAACTACTGGCACTTCGCCTTTATAGGTGCTGTTGTTTATTTCCTTACCGATGCTCTAGGTTGGAGCTATCCTGTAGCATGGGGATTCTTTGCGGCAATCATCTGTTATGTAATTACCTTAGTGCTAGCAGATCTCACAGCAAAAAAATTCCAGTCCTTTTATCCCGACATGGAAGGTATAAGTATACCTCAACCTTTCTGCCAAGGATTTACTCCTTTTGCTATTGGTATAAACAAACTTTTGGATATGATACCAGGCTTTGATAAACTTAATATCGATGCTAAGGGTATGAAGGATAAGTTCGGTCTTTTTGGTGAACCATTATTCCTTGGTGTAATTATTGGTATAGGTATAGGTTGTCTAGCATGCAATGGGTGGAGTGAAATAGTTGATAGCATCCCTGCAATATTAGGTCTTGGAATAAAGATGGGAGCAGTAATGGAACTTATTCCTAGAATCACATCATTGTTTATCGAGGGACTTAAGCCCATTAGTGAGGCTACTCGTAAGCTAATAGCTAAGAAATTTGGTGAGAATGCTAAACTATATATAGGTATGTCACCAGCGCTTGTAATTGGTCATCCAACAACTTTAATTGTAAGTTTGTTACTTATTCCAATCACACTTGTACTAGCTGTGATACTTCCTGGAAACCAATTCCTACCACTTGCTTCACTAGCTGGTATGTTCTATGTATTTGTAATGATAAATCCTTATACAGGCGGAAATGTGCTAAAGAGCCTTATCGTTGGACTTGTAGTAATTGTTATGGGACTATATTTTGTAACATGGATGTCAAACGACTTCACTCTTGCTGCTCATTCAGTAGCAGCTATTCATCCTGATGACAAGGCCGTACAAGTACCAGAGAGTTTCTCTGCCGGAGCATTAGACTTTGCTTCATCTCCACTTTCTATGCTTATTTACGCTTGCACTAAATATGCTAAGTTTATAGGTGCTGCTGTGCTAACAATTATAGCCATTGCACTCTTACTATGGAATAGAAGGATAATCAAAAAGAAAAACATATAATTCAAGTATGAAAAAGTTAGCGACAATTCTTTCATTGGCACTTGTTGCTGTATGCGTTTCGGCACAACAAAACGTATCTTTTCAGACAGCATGCCATCCCGATGACGTAAAACATTACGACACTCAAACTCTTCGTGACCGTTTCGTTATGGAAACCGTAATGAAGGCTGACGAAATTAACCTTACCTACTCTCATTATGATCGCTTTATCTTTGGTGGTGCAATGCCAGTTACAAAGGAGTTAAAGCTAGAAACTTTTGATGACCTTAAAGAGCCCTATTTCCTTCATAGTCGCGAGCTAGGTATCATTAATTGTGGTCAAGGCGAGGGTACGGTAATAGTTGATGGCGTAGAATATCCTCTTGGACCTAAAGAAGCCCTATACATAGGACGTGGTCATATAGACAATAATCAGGATGTTAATAAGGATGTATCCTTTAGAAGTAAGGATTCTTCAAATCCTGCTAAGTTCTATATTAATTCTGCTTGTGCACATAAGCATTACAAAACACAATGGATTACTCTTGATGGACGCAAGAACGGAAACATTCAATCACTTAAGGCAACTGTATTAGGGCCACTTGGAACACTAGAGGAAAGTAACCAACGTACAATATATCAACTTATCGTTAATACTTCCCTTGAAGAAGGACCATGTCAGCTACAAATGGGATTAACTCAACTAGAGCCAGGTAGTGTATGGAACACTATGCCACCTCATACTCATGGAAGAAGAATAGAGGCTTATTATTATTTCAACCTTCCAGAGACACAAACCATAAGCCACGTTATGGGTGAGCCACAAGAAAGTCGTATTGTATGGCTACATAACGAACAAGCCATTATGTCTCCTGAGTGGAGTATCCATGCAGCTAGTGCTACATATTACTATACTTTCATTTGGGGTATGGCAGGTGAAAACTTAGATTATAATGACAAGGATGTAATTGATGTTACGTTATTGAAATAGGAAAATAGCTCATTCGATATCTTTAGAGGCTGCATAAAGATTGTACTTAAAAAGTAAATCCTTGCAGCCTCCTTTTTTGCAATAATAAATTTGAGAACTCGGGGATTGAAAGGGTCTTTGGCAAGTACAGAGGCTTCATAAATGTTTCACGCGATTCATTAATATTTCATTGCAATTCACTAAGTTTCATAAATATTTCACTAATATTTCAC
>JAJQAI010000057.1 GCA_021203915.1 Prevotella sp.
TGCAAATATAGTTATTTTTCCCAATTTTCCAAAAAAATTTGGTGGATAAATTTACTATATTTAATTTTGCCAGAGAAAAATAACAATTTAAAAGTATTTTTATGGAAACAAAAAAGCTTCATTTTGAGACCTTACAAGTACATGTAGGACAAGAAAAACCAGACCCAGAGACAGGAGCTAGAGCAGTACCAATTTATCAAACTACATCTTATGTGTTTAACAACTCTGCTCATGCCTATGCACGCTTTAGCTTAAAAGATTCAGGGAATATCTACGGGAGATTAACGAATCCAACCCAAGCTGTGCTTGAGGAGCGCGTAGCTGCCCTCGAGGGCGGTGTTGCAGGTTTGGCTGTTGCATCGGGAGCAGCGGCTATTACTTATGCTTTACTTAATATTCTTAGAGCAGGAGACCACATCGTTGCTGAAAGGACACTTTATGGTGGAACATTTAATCTGCTTGAGAATACCCTTAAAAGCTATGGTATAAGCGTAAGTTTTGTTGAAGCTGGGGATGTAAAAAACTTTTCTTCTGCCATAAGAGAAAACACAAAAGCTGTGTATATTGAAACCCTTGGTAATCCACACTCTAATGTTGTTGATATCGAAGAGATTGCAAACGTTGCCCACTCTAGGGGTATACCCCTAATAGTTGACAACACCTTTGCAACACCATATCTTCTTCGTCCAATTGAGCATGGTGCCGATATTGTTGTACATTCTGCTACTAAATTTTTGGGCGGTCATGGTTCTTCTTTAGGTGGAGTAATCGTTGATTCTGGCAAATTTGATTGGAAAAAATCAAATAAGTTCCCAATGCTTACAGAGCCTGATCCAAGTTACCATGGTATTATATTTCAAGATGCTGTGGGTGCAGCTGCTTACGTTACAAGAATACGTGCTATACTACTTAGAGATACAGGGGCAACACTAAGTCCTTTTAACGCTTTTTTGTTGCTCCAAGGCGTGGAATCGCTTTCACTTCGTGTAGAAAGACACATAGAGAACACTTTGAAGATAATAGAGTATTTAAAAACTCAACCAAAAGTAAAAAAGATAAATCACCCATCAATTTCCTCAAGAGAGGATAATGCTCTTTACAAAAAGTATTTCCCAAAAGGGGCAGGCTCAATTTTTACCTTTGAAATTGATGGTGGTAAAGATGAGGCCTTTCGCTTTATTGATAGCCTTAAGATTTTCTCTCTTTTGGCAAACGTTGCCGATGTGAAGTCACTAGTTATTCACCCTGCAAGCACCACACATTCTCAGCTCTCAGATAGCGAACTTCTCCTTCAGGGAATGACTCAAGCAACTATTCGCCTTTCCATAGGTATAGAGCATGTTGATGATTTAATTGAGGATTTAGAGCAGGGTTTTAAGAACATCTAAATACCTTAAGTGATCCGAAAAAAGTTTAACTTAAAAAAAAGAATCATGTCAAAAATTTATTCAAGTCTTTTAGAGCTAATTGGAGAAACACCTCTACTTGAGCTTAAACGTCTTAGCGCATCTAAGAAAGTAAAAGCTAGAATCTTTGGTAAGCTAGAGTGCCTGAACCCTGGTGGAAGCGTTAAGGATAGACCCGCACTTTCTATGATAGAAGATGCAGAAGAAAAAGGTCTTCTTTCCCCAGGGAGTGTGATTATTGAGCCCACTAGTGGAAACACAGGAATTGGACTTTCTTGGATTGCTAGAGTTAAGGGTTATAAGATGATTGTTGTTATGCCAGAGAGTATGAGCAAAGAGCGTCGTAGTCTTTTAAAGGCTCTTGGTGCTACATTAGTATTAACCCCAAAAGAACTAGGCATGAAGGGAGCAATCGAAAAAGCTAAAGAGCTAAAAGAAGAAACTCCTGGAGCAATAATCGTTGGGCAATTTGATAATCCCGCAAACCCTAAAATACATGAACTTTCAACAGCTCGTGAGATACTAAGGGATACCTCTAAAGAAGTAGACATCTTTGTTGCTGGTGTTGGTACCGGTGGAACCGTAACTGGTGTTGGAAGAGCTCTTAAAGCTCACAATCCAAACGTGAAAATCGTCGCTGTTGAGCCAGCACAAAGTCCAGTTTTAAGTGGTGGAAAGTCAGGCTCACATATGATTCAAGGTATAGGAGCCGGATTCGTTCCATCAATTTATGATAGTGGGGTAGTGGATGAGATTATACGCGTGGAGAATGAAGATGCCTTTAAAACAGCTCGTGAGGTAGCTCTTTTTGAGGGATTACTCGTTGGAATTTCAAGCGGAGCAGCCCTTTGGGCAGCCTTAAGCATAGCGGTAAAGAAAGAAAATGAGGGTAAAAATATTGTAGTTATTCTTCCTGATACTGGAGAGCGTTATTTAAGCACTACACTTTTTGAAGATGAAAAATAATCTTCCAAAGAAATGAAAGGGTAAACTAGCTAGGAACTCTTTGTGGACTTTAATTAGACACAATTAGCGTAATAATATATAAACCTTTTAGCTTGTAGATTTACTGTAGAGCAGTCCTTCAAGTTAAAGGGTGTATGGATGTAAAGGGTTGGGATATGGCCGTTTTATTAACTTACACATTTTAAATATTTGATAAAGTGCTCTAAATTATTATCGAAAAAACTCGGATTCTTATTTAACAAAAGAAAAAAACCTATAGGCAAGCTTTCCTTTCAGAGGTTGTTTCAAATA
>JAJQAI010000032.1 GCA_021203915.1 Prevotella sp.
TTAATAAACTGAAGCAAGCGTTTAAATATCTTTTCTCCATAATAAGCAAGAGCATCTGTCAGCCAAGTGGTATTAAAAATATATACTCCTTTTTCCTTACACATTGAGGAAGAACGAACTTCCAAATCAGTGGGATGCCTATCAAAATGCTCACTCCGCTTTTCTGTTTCGGAAAAAGGCGTCGCCCGCGCCTGAATATAAATGGGATAACCGGCTGTTTCAGTTCTACCTATTAATTTTGTCTTACAGAAGGGATAGTTAATAGATCTCTTTCTTGCGCAATCATACAATAAAGCTTCTGTAAAACAATAGTCCCAGTCATGATGAAAATCATTATTAGCGTTACAAAATTCATAAAATGCAACATAATCATCATCTTCATAATCTTCATCATAGCTGTAACCGCTACAACGATAACAATAATAATCATCATAAGTTCCTATGAAAGGTATTTTGATGACATACGGTTCCCCAACAGGAAGGATAACACATTTACTTACTCCATGCGCATAAGAGAAATGAAAATCTTTAGGTAAGCATTCTATGATCCCCTCTTCGAAAGTTTCTTCGGATAAATTATCAAAATCACAATCATCAAATAATCCTAAAATCTGTTCTCTGTTCATCTAAACATTTCCTTTCTCTTGATTTTCTATAAATATTATATCATATTTTTAAAGAAAAGTAAAGGTTGCTATTTTTCTTTAACTATACAACGAGAAAGCTGTGTGCTTTTGGTTCCTTTATACTCCTCTTTCTTTTTAATTGTTCCAGTTAAATCATAAGTTGCGCCAACTTCCAAATCGTCATGGTCAGTTGCGGTGAACCATGTTAAAATATCATCACCGCAAACAAAAGTAAAAATATTAGTCCAACCATATTTAGAAGAAAAACCTCTTTTTGATTTTAATGTTACTGTGAGGTGGCGGACACGTGTTCCAATATCCTCGGTCAAATACTGCGACAAGCAAGGCCCCTCCGCTTCTCTAATCTTATTCTCAATATCTTCCTTTGCTGTTGCTTTTGGAATCATATTACCAGATTCCTCACTCCATGTTAAATAATCTCTATAATTAAGAGGAAGAATCTGACAAGCGGCGGGCAGGGGCTCGTCAATGGCGACGTCTTCTTTATGCCATTTGAAAAGCGGACTCCACTTAAACCCAAGTTCTTTTAGCTCTTCTTTGATGGCATAAGTATTGTCGCCAACAACAGTGTAGGTAAATCCATTTTCATTAAAATAATTTTCTTCCAACCATTGCGCGGGACTCGTGTATTTCTGCATTAGATTTACCTCCATACCTCATCATGCTCAGCCATCTCTATCTCCCCTATTGAGATATTATCGTTAGAATATGTGCGAATCAAATATTCATCATATCCTTCTTCGGGAAAGAAAAATGCAGTTAGAGCAATTACTTCGTCCCACGGAGTATCATGATAGCTTCCTGTCAGCACCATCGCCGCGAGCATTTTCGGTTCAACAATTTCGCTATGGTCGTACCAATCGATGGCTCTCTTGCGGATGCAGTTGGATGATTCGTAAATATGTTCAGCTTCATTGTAATCAACAACTAACTTAACGGCGGTTTCGATTAAACTCATATTCAGCATTTTTCTTACCTCTCTTTCTTTCTTTCATTTTATAAATATATTATATTATAAAATTTATTAAAAATCAATAGATGAAGAAGATAATGAGGCGAATGATTGATTTCTGCTAAATTTTTTGTTATAATATATTTAAAGATATTGAACAAGAGGAAGAAAAGATGGTAGGAAAAGTTGCTGAGATAATATTTGTTATAGTGGCGGCGGTCGGTGCTAGTTTGGCTGTTTATGGCATTACGTACGCAGTTACTGAATTATGGGTTTGGATAATGAGGCAAAAAAAATGACGGTTGCTTGTAAAAATCAAAATTGCTATTATTATGAGAAGGGGTTTTGCGCTAAAGAGATCACTACTATTGATGAGAATGGTATGTGCTGTCAATGTTGGCGGAAAGGCCAGCCCTGGCGCGCCTCAGAGCAAGGCCCGCGCGTTAATATAAATATTGAAGAAGGGAAGATTTTAGCAGAAAATAATGAATGAGCTAATGGTTCTACTGAAGAGTATTACGGAGAGTTTGTATTCTTTACGAGATATTTCGAAGCATCTCGAAGCGATAGAGGAACAAATGAAAAAATATGATGAATTAGAAGCTAGATTGAATTTTATTGATTCTAAACCGTTGGAGACAAGCGACGATCCTGATTGGTGGGAAACGACTGGTCCAACGGCGCTATGAAGGGAGGTTTCCGCGTGTTATTTTATATTATTTTATTGATTGCTGAAATTATAGCTTTTGTATTGTTGTTTGTATTTATTTATTGTGAGCATAAAGCAATGCAAGAATACCAAGAAGCAGTAGAACGTGAAGCGCATGAAGTGTTATTAGAGAGTCAAAAATGCAATAAGAAATGCATTGCAGCGTATGATGATTTGGTAAAGATACTAGAAAAGTGCGTTGAGGATAAAGGGCCGCCGAACGGTATAGAAAAATTTTAATATATCTGCATAAAATTTTTGGTCAAATTGTTAAAACTACTATCTTATAATTTTGATATATCAGTGAAAGGAGTGAGAATATGTATACTTTTTTAGCAGATAAAGTATATTTG
>JAJQAI010000275.1 GCA_021203915.1 Prevotella sp.
CATTATGTACTACTTTAATCCCATTACCATGGTCGCAGAAAAAAGGAGGACAAATGGTGCTATCCTTAGGGAAATTAGGTATAAGGTCCTCAATTACCTCGCGATAGTTGTCGTCCACAATGCTCATACTAGAAAGTTTTGCACACAATTTTTTAGCGTGAGTTAGGCTAGCATAAATTTCCTTATCACGATAGTCGTAAGTAAGACCACTTCGCATTTTCTCAAATTCCCTCATATTAGCCCTTAATTGTCAATCTAGATTTATCTAAAAAAGTTCGTAACTTAGGTTACTTCCCTTAGCATACTTTTTGGCTAGTTCTATTATGTACTGAGCGTTGGCTTTAACGTTTTCCTCATTACCATCGTATCCATTTACTAAAACTAGCAATTCTTTGGTGTTTAAATCTATCTTCGTACGCTCATTGTCACTAGTTGGAGTACCAACGCCACCTAAGAGATCTCTATAAACGGGTAGCCCTTCGATATTAATCGTACCTCGACCGATACCCTCGTATGGCTCGCCCTGTTTTCCAATACCAAGTCGAAGTTCTTCGCCTTTAAACTTACTAGCGTCAAAACCACCTATACTATACCCAAAGGCAATGCTCGCAAGGTTTACTAAATCCACTAAAGTATCTATCTGATAAAGCGCCTTTCCCATTATTATTCTACGAATAAGAGCCTCTGAGGCGGGACGATAACGACTTGGGTCCTTCCCGCAAGCTCGATATATTTTACGCGTAGCTTTTATGCTAGGTATTTGTTTTATCTCTTCCGTGGTATAAGTATCTCGGTATTTCTTTGACAAAAGATTTATCTCTTCCCAAAGCTCAGCGCTATACTTTGTATTTAGCACCTCAGCCTGAATGACTGCTCCTATAAAGTTGGGGCATACCTTATGTATCTCATCTTCTACTATTACCTTCATAAGAAAAAAACGTTTTTTTAGTTAAAATCTAATCCTTAATCATTGAAAGAAATTCTTCTTCTGAAACGATGGGGATGCCTAATTTTGTAGCTTTTTCTTTCTTGGATGGTCCCATCATTTCTCCGCCCAAAATAAATGATGTTTTCCCGCTTATGCTACCAACATTTTTACCCCCATTAAGCTCAATGATTTGTTTGTACTCATCTCTACTATGGAAAGAAAATACACCACTTATAACAATATTTTTGCCCGTGAGTTTATCTGAAAACTTTGTGGCTTGATCTTTAGAGATTGCCATATTAAGTCCAAAACTCCGCAATCGCTCCACAATCTCTTTATTCTTTGGTGTATTAAAATAAGTAATAACGCTTTGGGCAATAACCTCACCAATTCCTTCTACTTCAGTGAGTTCTTCAAGCGTTGCATTTGAAAGAGCATCAATATTTCTAAAATGTCTAGCTAGAAGCTTTGCTGATGTCTCGCCTACAAAACGTATTCCAAGCGCATAGACAACGCGTTCAAACGGAACTTTTTTAGAGCCCTCAATGCCATTTATAATTTTCATGGCTGATTTTTGCCTACTTCCATCTCCATTTATTTGCTCAACATCGATAGTGTATAAGTCAGATATGTTTTTAACAAGTCCATTACGATAAAAAATATCAACTGTCTCAGGTCCAAGACTTTCGATGTTCATCGCCTTGCGAGATATAAAATGTTCTATACGTCCTTTTATCTGTGGGGGACAACCCGTATCATTAGGGCAATAGTATGCAGCTTCACCCTCATATCGAACTAATTTTTCTCCGCACTCAGGACAGTGAGAAACAAAAGTTACTTCTTGAGCTAAAAGTGGACGTTCTTCTATTTTAACGCCTACGATTTTAGGGATTATCTCGCCACCTTTTTCTACATATACATAGTCTCCAATATGTAAATCAAGAGATTTGATAAAATCTTCATTATTAAGTGTAGCTCGTTTTACTGTAGTGCCAGCAAGTTGAACAGGTTCCATATTAGCTACAGGAGTTATAGCACCCGTGCGTCCTACTTGGAATGTTACTTCGTTTAGACGGGTTAGAGCTCTTTCGGCTTTAAACTTATAGGCTATAGCCCAACGAGGACTTTTGGCCGTGTAACCCAAATGACGTTGCTGCCTTAGGGAATTTACCTTAAGTACTATACCATCTGTAGCTACAGGAAGGTCTTTACGGTGTGTATCCCAATATTCAATAAAATCATGAATCTCCTCTAAGGTACTAACCTTTTTCATGCCAGAACTTATCTTAAATCCCCAAGAACGTGCTTTTTCTAGGTTTTCATAATGTCCGCTTAAAGGTAATTCATCCCCAAGCAAACTATAAAGGTATGCATCTAAATGCCTTTGGGCTACTAGTGAGGGCTTAAGGCTTTTTAGTGTACCGCTTGCTGCATTTCTGGGATTGGCAAATAGTGGCTCTTCCCTTAAAGAGCGCTCCTCATTAAGGTGGTCAAATACTTTCCAAGGCATTAGAACCTCGCCACGTATTTCAAATTCATGAGGGTAATCACCCCCCGTAAGTACAAGAGGGATAGATTTGATTGTCTTTACATTTAAAGTTACATCATCTCCATTGACACCATCACCACGAGTAACTCCGCGAACAAGTTTACCATCAACATATGTAAGAGAAATTGATAGACCATCATATTTCATTTCACAACAAATCTCAAAATCCTCTCCACCAAGACCTTTTTTTACGCTTGAATAAAAATCTTCAACCTCTTGATAATTATATGTGTTTGCAAGCGAAAGCATAGGATACTTATGCTGAACTTGAGTAAACTCGTTATTTATATCACTTCCAACGCGCTGAGTAGGGGAGTTTTCGTCTGACATTTCAGGATGCTTTGCCTCTAGGGCTTGAAGCTCTTTCATCATAAAATCAAAGTCCTGATCGCTTATCTCAGGGGAATTTAGGACATAGTACTTATAATTGTGCTCATGAAGTTCTTTTCTTAGCCTTATTATTTTTTCTTTCTCTTCAGACATAACTATATATGATTTTATTTTTGGATAGCCTTTATATTTCTCATGAGTCCCTCGTATTTTGCCCTCTTTACGGCACTACCCTTAAAAAGCCTCAAATATTCTTCTTTGGTAAGGGAATTCCACTTCTCTCTAGTCATCTTAAAGAGTTCCTTGTTTGGCTTTAAGCTTTCTTCGGTTGTGGGCGTAGAAAATCTATTCCATGGGCAAGCCCTTTGACAGTGGTCGCAGCCATAAACCATATCTCCCATTTTCTCTATAGCCTCACTTGGAATATTTCCTCGATTTTCAATAGTTAGGTATGATAGACACAGCGAGGAATTAAATGTAGAAAAATCTTCTTTAGCTCTTAGGGCTCCTGTGGGACAAGCATCAATACATGCCCTACAACTTCCGCACTTTGCATCAATAGGCTTATCATAACTAACTTCAGTATCTAGGAGCAGCTCTCCTAAAAAGAACATACTTCCAGCGTTGGGAATAATTAGTTGGTGGTTTTTTCCAATCCAACCAAGTCCTGCTTTTACTGCCCAATAGCGCTCCAAAATAGGAGCACTGTCACAAAATACTCTAAATGTCTTTAGATTAAGCCTTTTCGCTAGTGTATATAGTTTCTTTTTTACTACATCATGATAGTCTTGTCCTAAGGCGTAAGCAGATATTTGGAGTTCACCTTTTGGTAATGTTTCCTCTGGCGTATAGTTTAAAGCTACCGAGATGATACTCTTAAGATTATCCATTAAAAGCTGTGGGTTAAGGCGCAGGTCCTGATTATTGGACATATACTCCATATCAGCGTGGCCTTTTGCCGTAAGCCATGAGGTAAACTGCGTCTTAGTCTTAGAGTCAACTTCCTCGGCCCTAGCTATGCCGCAGGCAAAAAAACCGAGGCCTATGGCCTCGGCCTTTATATTTTCACTCGAAAGTTTTGAACTCATATCCTTGCTCTTTGAGCCATTTTAGCGCCTTAGGAAGGGCGTACTTTAACTTATCTATACTCTTTAGAGAATCGTGAAATGTTATAATAGACCCATTGCGTGCATAACGCTTAACGTTATCAAGAACTTTCTCAGAAGTTACCCATTTGCTATAGTCACGTGTTACTAGATCCCACATAATAATCAGATATTTCTTTTTAAGCCACCAATATTGAGGCATCCTCATCCAACCATGTGGCGGACGAAACAAATGGCTATCAATAAGGGCATTGGTCTTTTCCGCGTTAGAGCTATAGGCCATCGTGGTATGACGTGCTCCACTCCAATGGTTGAAAGTGTGATTTCCAACCCTATGACCAGCGTCTTTAATCTGTTTTAAGAGCTCAGGGTGCTTTTGCACGTTTTCGCCAACTACAAAAAAAGTAGCCTTTGCCCCATATTCTTTTAAGGTCTCAAGCAAAAAGGGTGTAGACTCAGGTATAGGACCATCATCAAATGTTAGATAAATGCTCCTTTCGTCTTTATCCATCCTCCAAATAGCCTTGGGATAGATCCAGCGCAACCATTTGGTAGGTTGTTCAATAATCATCTCTACTTAGCTTTAATCGTCATCGTAGAGCCTAGGAATTTGTCCACCTCTACTTTGATAAACGGCCATATCCTTATCAAATGTGGTAGCTAAGGTATCAGCCCATGCCTCATCTACCATACCTGCAATGTCTAAGCACGAGGTCATGATATAAATGTGCTTTATGCAGTCTTGTTGTGACTGATCAAAACGATTTTGGTTGAGCGAACAGTACCAACCCATATACTGATGTGAGGTCTTAAATAGTGTACCAACGACCGCTTTAGTGTGTTCTTTATCTCCAAGAAGCGCGTAAGCTTTAGCGATGTCAAGTCCTCCACCGAGGTAGTTCATAGGAACGTTATACTCTGGTAATGCTTTCTGGGCAAAGGCTAGAACTTGGGCAGCCTTATCCTTCTTATCTTCTTGTATAAGTTTAATTGCTAAATCGGAGAACAAACGTCTATGAGTATAGCACATACGCATTACCGTCTCATCTAAATAAACACCTTTTTTGTCAAGGCCTCCATATTTGAATCTATTTAGCATGTTATACATCACACGCTCGCTATCAAAGTTACTAGCTCCTGGTTTATTAGTAGTAAATGGAGTTATACGATTTGCTAAACCCTCTTGAACAAAGTTATCACCTAGATTCATAAAGTTTTCTTGTCCTACGGTGATAGCAACATAAATAGGGCGAACCCAATTACAGTTGGCAATTATCTCTAACATCATAAGATCACTCTTATAAAGAGTACTCTTTCCTTTTAGTGATATCACCATTTCATCAGGAATACTATCGCTTGCCATCATCATTCCAGACTGTCTTACGGCTTCTTTATCAATCTTAAGATATAGTGTGTCTGTTGGTATTACGTGATTGGGGCTTGACTTAGGTGTTAGAACCCAATACTTCATTATGTTTTCAACATCGAATGGGTTTTCACCAAATTGTTGCTTTGCATCCTCTGGATAATTCTTATAGAAATCTAAGATTTGTTGTTTAGCTGAAGGGTCAACTTCTATATATTCATTTGTTCCTGAACAATAATCTATCCTTGGTCACTTTATTGGTAGTGAGGGGGAGTCATAAGCAGGACGGCACATTTGGTCTATATACCAATCCGTTTGTAGATAACTTAAATTACATACTCGGGCTTCCGTTCTAACACCCTCAACTTCTTGATTGTACCAAAGCGGGAAGGTATCATTATCACCATTTGTGAAGATAATAGGGTTGCCTTCATCTTGCATTGACATTAAGTAGTTTTGTCCAAAGTCACGACAGGTATAGCGTCCACTTCTATCGTGGTCGTCCCATGTTTGAGATGCCATTTGAATGGGCACTAAAAGACAAATAACGCTAACAATAGCTGATACTAATGCGCCTTTAAGTTTGTATTTTCTTAGTATATCAATAATGCCTGCTACACCAAGTCCTGTCCAAATAGCAAAGGCATAGAACGATCCTGCATAAGCATAGTCACGTTCACGTGGTTGCATAGGTGTTTGGTTAAGGTATAGGATGATAGCTAGGCCAGTCATAAAGAATAGGAAGAATACAACCCAAAATTGTCTTATACCCTCTTGGCCTTTGTAAGCCTGCCAAAACAGTCCAATTAAACCCAGTAATAATGGTAGACAGAAGAAAACATTATGTGCCTTATTTTCCTTGAGTTCATCGGGCAAGAGATCCTGATCTCCTAGACGCAGATTGTCTAGGAATGGTATACCGGTTATCCAATTACCATGCTCTAGTTCTCCATATCCTTGAATATCGTTTTGTCTTCCTGCGAAATTCCACATAAAGTAGCGCCAATACATGAAATTGCATTGATATGATAGGAAGAAACGCAAGTTTTCAAATTGTGTAGGTATTTTTACCGGAACGATTTCTCCACATCTATCATAATCAACTATGGTTCCATCTATACCTCCCATCCAACTTTCATAGGATTGAGCATGTGAGGAATCCCACATACGAGGGAAGATCATGTTTTGCGCATAGGTGTAGTCGTTCTTATAACGTACAATGAAATAAGAGTCCTTTTCATCCGGGGAAGCTTTTTCTTTTCTCTGATATATGGGAGCTCCTTGTTTTACTCTTGGTTTGCAGTAATCCCCATCACGGTCAAATTGAACTTGTGAGGTGTATGCCTCACCATAGAAGAGAGGGCTATCACCATATTGATCTCTACTTAGATAAGTACCAAGTGTAAATATATCCTCTGGGGAGTTTTGATCCATCGGAGTATTTGCCGAAGACCTAATAACGATAAGTGCATAGCTAGAGTAGCCAATCATAAGCATTAGCATGCAAAGTAGCGTAGTATTCTTAATTCGAGAGCTAACTAGTGGCTTTTTGGAAACCTTCCAACGAAGTACAAACCAAAGTGCTATAAGAATTACTAAGCCAATTAAAAAGGCTGAAACGCCATATCCTATAAATGGTATACCTAGCATTCCAATACCTAGAAGGAATGAAAGATTTTCTCTTACAGGGTGTTTGTCTATGTAACTTTCGTATATTGCCCAGATAACAATGGCTACTAAAAGTATGATATATATAATTTCTCCGGTATTGAAAGGACATCCTAAATCGTTTACGAAGAATAGCTCAAACCAACCTCCTACTTTGATGATGCCTGGAACCACTCCGTATAGTATTATAGCTATCATCAAGAATGATAAGGCTAGGGCAATAAGAGAGCCCTTAAGATTTGCATTAGGGAATTTACGATAATAGAATACAAGCACAATAGCTGGTAGACAAAGTAGGTTCAGCAGGTGTACACCAATGCTTAAGCCCGTCATGTAAGTTATGAGCACTAGATAGCGATCGCTATGGGGTTCATCGGCGTGGTCTTCCCATTTAAGGATGAGCCAGAAAACCACAGCTGTGAATGCAGAGGAGTAGGCATATACCTCACCCTCAACAGCACTAAACCAAAAGGTATCACTAAATGTGTATATCAAAGCACCTACAAGACCGCTTCCTTCGATGGCTATTAGCTTTCCAAGGGACATGTCCTCTGGAGTTTTAACTATAAGTTTACGTACTAAATGAGTTATAGACCAGAAAAGGAATAGTATACAAGTGGCACTAAGAAGACCGCTCATCATATTGACCATATAGGCAACCTTTGATGGATCGCTAGCAAAATGTGAAAATAGATTTGCTGTAAGCATGAAAAATGGGGCTCCAGGTGGGTGTCCTATTTCAAGTTTATACCCCGTAACAATAAATTCTGGACAATCCCAAAAGCTAGCTGTTGGTTCTATAGTGCTACAATAAACGAAAGCGGCCACCAAGAAAGCAAGCCACCCAAGAATATTGTCTATTAATCTAAATTTTTTCATTAGAATAGGACGTTCTTTTTAAAAAGAAAATAATTTCATTTAGAAGTTACCCTGCATAGTTACAAACTTTAGCGTGTTTAATGTTTTATTTATCAATTTTTTTATATGAAAGGACTTACTCCTAGCACTAAGAGTAAGTATCTAAGAAATTTACCCATGGCAATGCTTAAAAATGATATCAATAGATTTGCCCGCATTAGGCCCAAAGCTATGGTTAAAGCACTTCCTAAGATTGGAACAAAGGCAAAAAATCCCATCCAAGCTCCCCTGCCAGAGGTAAACCTCTTGGCTTTCTCAAGGCTTTCTTTTTTTACGTGTAGATATTTTTCTATCCAATCCAGTCTTCCTAGTGAGCCAATAAAATAATTAAACATACCACCCGCCACGTTTCCAATAGTACCATATATAAGCAGTATCCATGGGTTAAGACCAGCGGCCATAAGCCCAATCATCATAACCTCACTGCTCATTGGAAAGAAACTCCCAGCGATAAAGGCTGACAGGAGCATCCCCCAATATCCATATTCTGTTAGAAAACTTATGACGGCATCCATAAGTTATTGATAGTAAGAACTATCGTTATTAATAGTAGCACAAAAAACGTTAGGTTTGTTATTTTAGTGCTAGTTAAGGCTATAAAGTGGGCAATAAATATGCTTGTGTTAATTACCATGATTCCAAGAAGATAGTTGATTAATTGAGGTTGTATTAAAAATAAAAATATTGTAAATAGATTTATTATCAATAGCATCTCATAAATCATACGATTGCGTATTTTATCTTTAAAACTATTATGTAGAAAATGTATAGCTCCAATAATAAAAAGCATGGTTATAAACCCAAAGCAAAGTAGCTCTACGTTAGAAAGGGCACTATATTTAATTGGCAAGAAAAAGTCTCCACGAAAGGGAAGACTTTCTTTTAAAAGATGAAAATCTCCTTTTATCATACAGTAGCCAGACAAAAACCAGTAAGGAGTTATCAGTCCAAGTATGGAAGAAATTATTAAACGATGATCAATTGCCATTAGTTTCGTGCCCATCAATATCAAAAAAACTGGCAAAAAGAGTATTGTTTGTGGCATTTGTGTTGAGGCAATGCCAAGTATAAAAAAAGCATAGAAGATTTTCCCTTGAGTATGTGTGTCTTGATAGCACTTAAACAAAAGAGTGTATACTCCTATAAAGCATAGTTGAACTATTAAAACGCTAGCACGTGAAAAGAAAAAAGGCATCATAAGCGTAAGCATAACAAACGAGCATGATACCATGCGACTATATATTCTAATAAGAGCGTTACTATTGTTGAGTTCAACCATAAGATATAAGGAAACGGCAAAAAGAAGCATCTCAAGGTATAACCCTCGGCTAAATAAGCCTCCGGCTATCCATATCACTATACCATAAGCAATAATAAATGGTAGAGCTATACGGCTTTCGGCTACTTTATTTTGCAGTCTTTTCATTTTCCCTAACTTAAAAAAAGAACCTAATTTTTTATAGGTCTTGCCCTATATCTCTGCGAAAATATTTGTCCTTAAATGTTATCTTTTGGGCTTGTTCAAATGATTTTTTAAGAGCCTCATCCTTATTTTTTCCATAGGAAGATACAGCTAGTACTCGTCCTCCAGAGGTAACTATTTGTCCGTCTTTTAAAGCTGTTCCGGCATGGAAAACAATACTTCCTTCGATGTTATCAAGCCCTAAGATTGGGTAACCCTTGACGTATTTTTCTGGATAGCCTCCGCTAACTAGCATAACGCATACTGCAGCGCGAGAATCAAATTCTATTTCCCTTTCATCCAAGTTCCCCAAAGCAACACCTTCAAAAAGATCCAATATGTCGCTTTTTAGGCGAAGCATAACACTTTCTGTTTCAGGGTCTCCCATTCTGCAATTATATTCTATTACCATGGGCTCATCTTCAACGTTTATTAGTCCAAAGAATATAAATCCCTTATAGTCGATACCTTCCTTGCTTAGACCATCTATCGTAGGACGTATAATACGCTCTTCAACCTTTTTCATCCATTCTTTGGTTGCAAAAGGAACAGGAGATACACTTCCCATACCTCCAGTATTTAGCCCCGTATCTTTCTCACCGATGCGTTTATAATCTTTAGCCTCGGGTAAAATTTTATAGTTCTTTCCGTCTGTTAGAACAAATACCGAGCATTCTATACCGCTGAGGAATTCCTCAATTACCACCTTAGCACTGCTTTGACCAAACATTCCAGAAAGCATCTCTTTAAGCTCTTTTTTTGCCTCTTCCAAGGTTGGAACAATCAAAACACCCTTGCCTGCACAAAGCCCATCAGCCTTAAGAACATAAGGAGCTTTAAGTGTTGAAAGGAATTTAATTCCCTCTTCAAGTGTAGAAGAATCAAAGGTTTTATATCTTGCCGTTGGAATATTATGACGCGACATAAACTCCTTAGCAAAGTCCTTTGAGCCTTCAAGAACAGCTCCTTTTTTTGAAGGTCCTATCAAGGGTATAGACTTTGTCCTTGAATCACTTTTAAAATCATCGTATATACCATTTACAAGTGGATCTTCAGGACCCACAACTACCATATCAATCTTATTTTCGACTGTGAACTTCTTTATAGCCTCAAAGTCATTAACCTTAATATCAATGTTTTCGCCTAGAAGTAAAGTTCCAGCATTACCTGGGGCAATAAAAAGTTTTTCTAATCTTTTGCTTTGTGCAATTTTCCAAGCTAAAGCATGTTCTCTCCCTCCTGAACCAAGTAAAAGAATTCTCATAGTATTAGTTATTTTAAATATTGTTCGAAATATTGCGTTATTCTCTCATGTAAGTGTACACTTTGGTGACCCATCATATTGTGAGGCTCTTCGGGGTATACGAAAAAATCGGGTTGTTTACCTTCTAAAATACAAGCCTCGATAAAGGATAGAGCGTGTTGCGGAACAACAGTTGAATCCTCGCCTCCGATGATAATTTCAAGTTTACCCTTAAGCTGGGAGGCTTTATCTAAAAGACTCGCTTGAGAGTACCCTTCGGGGTTATTTTCAGGCGTGCCCATATATCTTTCGGTATACATGACCTCATAGTATTTCCAATCAATTACAGGACCTCCGGCTACACCAACTTTGAATAAATCTGGATATTGGGTCATCATAGTAATTGTCATAAAACCCCCAAAACTCCAGCCATGAACGCCGATACGCGTGGAATCAACAAAGGGGAGTGTCTTTAAGAACTCTACACCTTTTATTTGGTCTTTTGTTTCTTCTATACCAAGATGATGGAAGGTTGCCTGCTCAAATTCTATTCCACGGTCTTTTGAGCCTCTATTGTCAAGGATGAAGAGTAAATATCCTTTTTGTGCCATATAAGTCTCCCAGCCACGAGAGTAGTAATGCCAACGTGCTTCCACGTTACGTGAACCTGGTCCACCATAAACATATATTATTGTAGGATATTTTTTATTTTCATCAAAATCTATAGGTTTAACCATTCTATAGTATAGGTCAGTTACTCCATCTGCAGCCTTTATAGTTCCAGAGGAAAACTCTGGACATTTCATTTCTTCCCATGGGTCTTTGGATGTAAAATATGGCACAAAAGATAAATTACTCGTGTTTACAATATTGATAGAAAGTGGAACATCAGGCTCAGTATAGTTATCAAATAGCCACTCACCAGAGGAAGAAAGTGTTTTATCATGGTGCCCACTTTCTTCTATAATGTTGGCGTGACATCCTTTGCCGTTATCAAGAAGTTTACGCTTTCCTGAAGAGATATCTACCGAATAGATATTGTTTTGAATAGGACAGCTTTCTGTAGAAAGAATGATTGCTGTTTTTTTTGCTTTGTTGAATCCAAGAAGATCAATTGTAACCCAAGAGCCTTCAGTTATTTGCTTTATTTGTTTTCCTGAGGTATCAAATAGGTATAGGTGATTATAACCATCCTTTTGACTTTGCAAAATAAACTTACTTTCATCCCAAGGAATAAATGAAATAGGTGTCATAGGATGCACGTATTTATCGCTATGCTCAGAGTAAAGAACTTTTTTTCTTTCTCCAGTAGATGCATCATATCTAACAAGCCAAAAATCGGTTTGCTCCCTATTGAGCTCAATCATATATATATCCTTTGAATCAGGACTCCATGAGATATTTGAAAAATACCTATTGGTTGGATCACCTG
>JAJQAI010000240.1 GCA_021203915.1 Prevotella sp.
GCTCTAGCCGTAGTTGTTGTTATATATAGAAAATTTTCACCATCGGATGAAAAAAAGGAGTTTTCAAAGAATCCCTCATGTGATGCTTGTGCTTTTAAAGGGGAGGTATGCTTAGGTAAGGCTAAAAAAAAGGAAGCCGAATACTTTGATGATGAAGAACTTGATGCATTTAAAGGTAGAGAAGCAACGGATTACTCTCCAAAGGAGATTGAGATGTTCGCCGAGGTTCTTCACACCATGAGAACAGATGAGATTAAAGATTGGATTTGCAGTCTTTCAAAGCGTGGGGTTCGTCTCCCTAAAGAACTAAAGGATGAGGCTATCATACTTTCTAAAACATAGGCAATAAAAGGGCCTTATTTTTAGTTATATTAAAGGCAAAGAAAGGCACTTACTCATATATGAATACCCCATTAAAGCGTCATATTATTTTTTTAATGGCTATCTTTATAGTCATAATTCTTTGGGGGTGCTCTACACAAAAAAACACTGGTGCCTCTCGTTGGTGGCAAGCTTTCAACACACGTTACAATACTTACTATAATGGTTCTCAAGCATATATTGATGGTTCACTAGAGAAAGAAAAAGGTAACAAGGATAACTTTACTGAGATAATTCCACTATACACCGTCGGTAACAAAAATAGTCGAGAGTTAGGAGCGTCCAATTTTGAAAGAGCGATAGAAAAAGGTGAAAAGTGTATCCATCTTCATAGTATTAAAAAACGTCCTCAATGGACAAAAAAAAGAAGGAAAACCCAACGTGACATAGAGTGGCTTAACCGCCGAGAATACAATCCTTTTTTATGGAAGGCATGGATGCTTCTTGGTCGTTCGCAATTTATGAAGGGAGACTTTGACGAGGCAGCATCCACTTTCTCTTATATGAGCAGGCTATACTCAACACAACCAGCCATCTATGGTAGAGCAAGAGCGTGGCTTGCAAAGTGTTACGTAGAGCAGGATTGGCTTTACGATGCTGAAGATGTAATAACAAAAATCTCACGCGACTCTATTCATTGGCGAGCACAAAAAGAGTGGGACTACACTATGGCTGACTATTATATTCACGCTCAAAGATATGAAGATGCCATTCCAGTTTTAAGAAAAGTAATACGTCATGAAATGAGACGTAAGCAAAAAGCAAGAGAATGGTTTTTACTAGGACAACTTCAAGAGGCCATAGGAAATAAAAATGAATCTTATAAGGCTTATCGCCATGTTATAAGGCTAAATCCTCCATACGAATTAGAGTTCAACGCGCGCATCGCTATGACTGAGGTTCTTTCTGATAATGACTATAAAAAAATCATTAGAAAACTTCGCCGTATGGCGCGCTCGGATAATAACCAAGAATATCTAGATCAAGTATACTATGCCATTGGTAATATTTATCTAAATCAAAAAGACACTTTAAATGCAATTTCCGCATACGAAAAAGGAAATGAAAAGTCAACCCGTAATGGTATAGAAAAGGGTGTACTACTCTTAGCCCTAGGAGATCTTTATTGGGATAAAGAAAAATATTATGACGCCCAGCGCTGTTATGGAGAGGCTATTGGTCTTTTGGACACGGACCATAAGGAATATAAACGCCTATCGGATCGCTCAAAAGTTCTTGATGAACTTGTACCTTTCACCGAGACAATACACCTGCAAGATTCGCTTCAAGAACTTGCCAAAATGCCAGAGGAGGAAAGACTTGCAGCTATCGACCGCGTGATAGATGCCTTAAAGAAAAAGGAACGTGAAGAGCGTCGAGCTCAAGCAGAAGCTCAGGCTCAAGAATTCTTAGCCTCTCAAGGAGGTATGGATAACGTCAGTACTCAAACTAGTGCTACAACAGAATCCGGCACATGGTATTTCTATAATCCTCAAGCAGTAAGCCAAGGTAAGGCTACCTTCCAAAAACAATGGGGAAGAAGAGACAATGTCGATGACTGGCAAAGAATGAATAGGACAGTGGTCGCAATGGATACCTATGGTGAAGAAGAAGATCTTACGGAAGAGATGCGTGATTCAATTGCCGCTCAAGAAGCCGCCCAGGACTCTATAAAAACAGCGATGGAGAATCCAGAAAATGACCCACACAAGCGTGAATATTACCTTAAACAAATTCCTTTTACAGAAGAACAAGTCGAAGAAAGTAACAAACTTATCGAGGATGGACTGTTCCATGCAGGTGTTATTTTTAAGGATAAGCTCTATAACCTTACACTGAGCGAAAAGAGCCTTCTTCGCCTAGTTGATACTGAGGCTTATAAGAGCTATGAGAATATGGATGAGGCCTATTACCACCTATTCTTACTATATTCTAGACTGCATCTGCCAACTGTTGCAAACTCCTATATAATAAAACTAAAACAAGAGTTCCCAGAAAGTAAGTGGACAATACTTTTAACTGACCCGTACTTTGAGGAGAATTCTAAGTTCGGTGTTCATATAGAAGATTCTTTGTATGCAGCTACTTATAATGCTTTCAACGCAGATAGATTCTCAGAGGTAAGAACAAATGTTTCGCTTTCTGAGACCCGTTTCCCATTGGGAGCAAATAGGGATAAGTTCATATTTATCGGTGGTTTAAGCGAGCTTAACAGTGGAGATGCTCAAGGATGTCTTGATGCGATGGAGCAGGTTGTTGCTGAGTATCCAAAGAGCCAAGTTAGCGAGATGGCCGGAATGATTATCAATGGCGTTAAAGCTGGCAGAAGACTCCATGGTGGTAAATTTGATATTGGGGATGTTTGGTCTCAACGTTCGATTATTCTAAATGATAGTGACTCTATAAATGCTCGAGAGTTCATAGCAGAAAGAAATACTGATTTCTCATTTTTAATTGCATACTCACCTGATTCACTAAACGAAAATAGATTGCTTTTTGAACTAGCACGCTTTAACTTTACTAATTTCATTGTTCGTAATTTTGATATTACAATAGATGAACTAAACGGTTTACATCGTATGATAGTAAGCGGATTTAGAAGTTATGATGAGACTCTTCAATATACTCGTGAGCTATATGCTAATGCTTCAGTAATGGCTGCAGCAAAAAAAGGAGTTCCTATAATTATTAGCGATAAAAACTTAGAACTTTTGGGTACACAATTTAGTTATGAGGACTACGAAAAGTTCTATGAGACGCACTTTGTCCCGCTGCGCATAAGTACAGTTAGGCTTCTTACCGAGCCTGTATCAGTTGAGTACGAAGGTGATATAGAAGAGTCTAAAGAAGAGGAATCTTCTGATGGGCTATATCAAGGAGGAGTGATTGAGGAAGGGCTCTTTGTAGAGGATGAAACGTATGCTGATGAGGATACTTTCTTGACCGATGAAGAACCTAAAGAAGAAGTTCCTGCCTCTGTAGAAGAAGGGGAAGAAGCAACAGAAACTTTACAAGAGGGTCAGGAAAAGCCATCGCAGGAGCAAGAAGAAGAAAAGGCTCAAGAAGAAAAGGAAGAACAAGAGGTTGAGGATCTTGGTGAGCAAGAAGGTGAAAGCCTGGAAGAAACTCCTCAAATGAAAGAGCCTTCTCAAGAAGCTACTGAGCAGGAGCAGCCAATAGAAGAAAACGAGGTTATCAATCCTCAAGCAGATGATAATAGTTATGCAATAGAAGAAGAACCCCAAGAAGAAGACAAGGGGCAAGAAACTCTTGGGGAAACTTTAAACGAGGAAGAAACTCAAGAGATTGAAGACGAAAACCTCTATGTAGCCCTAGAGGAGGATAGCTATCCAATAGATGATGAGATAGAAACACCTTCAGAAGAGACTCAAGAGGAGGATATAACACCAAGTAATGGTGCTATAGAGTCCCAGCCTCAAGAAGAAACAGAGGATGATGGCATTACAATAGATTTAGAAGATTATGGTAGTAGCTATGATGAGGACACTTATACTATAGATGAAGATTCTACTCCTATAACTATTGGAGATAGACAGGAGTCTTACAATTCCTTAGAGGATGAGGAGCCTACGATTGATTTTAATGATGATTTTATTGACTCTCAAGTTGGTGGTTCTAATAATCAAGATAGGTATGAGCTTCAAGATGAATATTATGATTTTGACGGATTCTAATTTTTTAAGATATGAGCAACGGACTATTACTTTGGGTTGATGACGAAATGGAGCTACTTCGTGCGCATATTATTTTCCTTGAAAAAAAAGGATATGAAGTAGTAACTGTAACCAACGGCACTGATGCTATTGATTGCTGTCGGCAAAGAAATTTTGACCTCATTTTACTTGATGAAATGATGCCAGGAATAAGCGGTCTAGAAACCCTGCAACGAATAAAAGAGATTTCTCCTTCAACGCCGGTTGTAATGGTAACAAAAAGTGAAGAGGAGAATATCATGAATCAAGCTATCGGCTCAAAGATTGCAGATTATCTAATAAAGCCCGTTAATCCTAGCCAAATACTTTTGACCCTAAAAAAGAATATCCATGGTAAGGAAATTGTCTCTGAGGTTACACAGTCAGGATATCAACAAAGTTTCCAAGAAATAGCCTTACAGATAAGCCAGTGTAAGACGTGGCAAGATTGGATGGATTTATATAAACGACTGGTTCATTGGGAGATAGAACTTAGCGATACTGACAATAGCATGACCGAGATGCTTAAAATGCAAAAGGAAGAAAGTAATAATGGTTTCGCTAAATACATAAAGGCAAATTATATGGACTGGATATCCTCTTTTTCTCAAACTTCTAATTATAAAGAAAAGATTGAACGTCCACTAATGAGTCCAGATATATTTAAGAAAAAGGTTTTCCCCTTTTTGGATCAAAAACAAAAAGTATTCTTAATTGTAATAGATAATTTTCGCTTCGATCAGTGGCGTGTACTCTCACAGGAAATTGGGGACATGTTTGACATTGAAGAAGATATGTATATGAGCATTCTACCTACTGCCACACAATACGCCCGTAATGCAATATTTAGTGGTTTACTTCCCCTTAGCATCTCTGAGATGTTCCCTGACCTATGGGTTGATGAAGACGAAGAAGAGGGTAAGAACCTAAACGAAAGTCCACTAATTAAGACGCAACTTGATCGCTATAGAAGAAAGGATACATTTTCTTATTCCAAGATAAATGACTCTTCGGGCGCAGAGAAATACCTTCAAAGGTTTAAACAACTTGAAAACTACGACCTTAACGTACTGGTTATAAACTTTATTGACATGCTAAGCCATGCACGTACTGAATCTAAGATGGTAAGAGAGCTTGCCAATAATGAGTCAGCATATAGAAGTATAACGCTAAGTTGGCTGCGTCACTCCGTTCTTGGAGAGCTTTTTAAACTGCTTGCTCAAAGCGATTATACAATACTTATAACAACGGATCATGGTAGTATTCAAACCTCTAAACCTATAAAAATAATAGGAGATAGAAACACCAATACAAACCTGCGTTACAAGCTAGGCAAAAATCTTAACTATAACCCAAAAGATGTCTTTACAATAAAAGAGCCACAAAAAGCTCAGCTTCCATCACTTAATCTTAGTACCTCATATGTATTTGCAACAGGAGATGCATTCTTTGCTTACCCTAACAACTATAATTATTACGTATCCTATTATAAGAACACCTTCCAACATGGCGGAATATCCCTTGAAGAAATGATTATTCCACTTATTACCATGAGAGGAAGGAAGAGATAAAACCTTATGGAAATTAAAATCTGCAATATAGATGAGATTCCTCTTGCAGCTTCAAAGTTCCTAGAGCAAGTAGAGAAATACCCTGTTATTGCTTTTTATGGCAAAATGGGCGTAGGAAAAACAACGTTTATCAAAGCCATTTCAGAGTGCCTAGGAGTTGAGGATGTTATAACATCACCAACTTTTGCAATTGTAAATGAATACACTTCTTCTAAAGGACGAAAGATTTTTCATTTTGATTTCTATCGTATCAAGAAAATTGAAGAAGTATATGACTTGGGGTATGAAGAATATTTCTATAGTGGTAATACCTGTTTTATAGAATGGCCCGAAATAGTTGAAACGCTCTTACCCGAAAATACTCTTAAGGTTAATATTGAAGAACTCTTAGACGGAAGCAGAATTATAAGGTTCTAAAAAAACCACCCCCTTTTTTAGGGGGCAGTAAAGCTAAAGGTATCCCAAGATAGGGATTAGGGAATCAAAAAACTTTTCCCTAAGGGGAAAAAGTTTCTGAAGACTTTTTTAAAGCAAAGCCTCTATAGCCTCAGTTAATTTTGCCTTGGCTACAGCTCCAACTAATTTATTAACTTGTTCTCCATTTTTAAAGAACATTATTGTAGGAATATTACGAATGCCTAAGTCCATAGCTAAGTCATCGTTTTCCTCAACATCACATTTACCAATTATTATTCTACCTTCATATTCCTTTGAAAGTTCTTCAATTATTGGTCCCATCGTACGACATGGACCACACCATGTAGCCCAAAAGTCAACAACTAGTGGTAGATTACCACTTTTTAAGCTTTCAAAATTTTCGCTTGTAATTTCCATATTATTTTAATTTTAAAATTTATAATCTTTCTGGATAGCTTATCCTATAATCCAATGCATCTGTCTCTTGGATAAAAGAAATAAGTCGTTTACTTAAATCAACTTTATTTGACCTACTACGCATCATAAGGGGGTAAGAAGAATCCCCATCAACAAATTGAACATGAAGTGGTGTCTTTCCTGGGAATTCATTTACTATGGAGACGAAATCAGATACTATAGTTTCATCAATTTTTGAAGCATTTAGCGTAACAATTAAGCTACTTACTAGATTCTCCTTTACTGATTGGAGATACTGAATATCAGTAACCTTTAAATCTACAGCATCACTATCTTTAAAACGTTTAATCATCTGAGCCTTAACCATAATAGTTGAGCCCTCTGTAAGCATACCACTAAATCTCGCCCAATCCTCTCCAAACAGAGCCAATTCTCCTTGACCCGAGAAGTCTTCTATTTTTACAAAGCCACAAGGTTTACCATTCTTCATAAACTTTGTCCTAATCTCTACAACTATTCCGCCAAAACAGATATCTTTTCTTATTGCTAAGGCTTCTTTACCTTCAAGTTCTGTGCATTTTGTATTACACAAATCATTTAGGATAAAGTCGTACTCATCAAGTGGATGAGCTGAAAGATATATACCAACCAAATAGCGTTCTTTGCTTAACTTCTCCATTTGACTCCAAGCTTCAACCTTAGGAATTGCTGGAGTTGAAATCTCTACATCCATATCACCAAAGAGTGAATTTAGATTTTCTTTTTTCTCTTGTTGATATAGCTGTCCATAGCGAGTGAGAGTCTCTATAAAGTTTCTTCCATCTTTACCTACAAAAAAGTAACTTTCTCTTGGAACATTCATACTATCCAAGGCTCCGCTTAAAACGAGTCCTTCAATAGCCTTACTATTTAATATTGTAAGATTCACTCTTTGCATTAAGTCAAAAATATCCTTGAAGGCTCCACGACGTTCGCGCTCTGAAATTATAGCTTGCGATGCCGCTTCACCCACCCCTTTAATGGCAGCAAGACCAAAACGAATTTCACCTTTTTTATTGGCGGAGAAATTTCCTCTACTCTCGTTGACGTCAGGTCCCAAGCATGGAATGCCCATATTTTGGCACTCTACCATTAACTTTGTTATCTTCTTTATATCATCTAAACTTTGACTTAAGTTTCCTGCCATAAACTCAGCTGGATAATGAGCCTTAAGATATGCCGTCTGATAAGATACCCAAGAATAACATGTAGCATGACTTTTGTTAAAAGCGTAGCTAGCGAATTTCTCCCAGTCACCCCAAATCTTTTCGAGCACTTTTGGGTCATGACCATTGGCAATGCCTCCTTGGATAAACTTAGGCTTCATCTGATCAACGATTTCTTTCTTCTTTTTACCCATGGCCTTGCGGAGTTGGTCACTTTCGCCTCTGGTGAAACCAGCTAGTTCTCTAGAAAGGAGCATGACCTGCTCTTGATAAACGGTGATACCATATGTCTCCTTAAGATATTTCTCCATACAAGGAATATCGTAAGAGATCCTCTCTTTTCCATTTTTACGAGCAATAAACGAGGGGATATTCTCCATTGGACCCGGTCTGTAAAGAGCATTCATGGCTATAAGATCCTCAAATACCGTTGGCTTAAGTTCACGAAGATATTTCTGCATACCTGCGGACTCAAACTGGAATGTACCTATTGTACGTCCTTCTTGATAGAGTTTATATGTTAGCTCATCGTCAAGGGGAATATTCTCTATATCTATTTCAATGCCACGAGTTACTTTAATATTCTCAAGGGTCTCCTTTAGTATCGATAGGGTTGTTAGACCAAGAAAGTCCATTTTTATTAAGCCCGTCTCCTCAATGACATGGCCATCGTATTGAGTAGTAAGCACCCTTCGTCCAGAAGTGGACTTATCCTCAGCTGTACTTACTGGTACCCAATCACTAATATCATCTCTACATATGATAGTTCCGCAAGCATGTATACCCGTACCACGTACAGTTCCCTCAAGCATCTTGGCGTACTTTATGGTATTTCTTAGGAGTGGATTTTCACTAACCTCAGCCTCTGAAAGTTCCGGTACACTCTTAATGGCGTTTGTAAGATTCATCTTTAGATCTCCTGGCAAACGCTCAGGAATTGCTTTACACAAATGATTTGCCACAGAAAGAGGAAGTTTCTCAACACGTGCTACATCACGAATAGAGTTCTTAGTAAGCATTGCAGCATATGTGATTATATGGGCTACTTTATCCTTACCATATTTATTCTCAACCCATTCAAGGACTTTTCCTCTTCCTTCATCATCAAAGTCAGTATCAATATCTGGAAGAGATATTCTATCGGGGTTAAGGAAACGCTCAAACAGTAGGTCGTATTTTATGGGATCGATTCTTGTTATACCAAGACAATAAGCCACAACACTTCCTGCTGCTGAGCCACGTCCAGGTCCTACCATTACACCAAGTTCATCGCGAGCCGTATTAATAAAATCTTGTACAATAAGAAAATAACCAGGGAAACCCATTGTCTTCATTACGTGAAGCTCAAACTTTATACGCTGTGAGATGTCCTCAGGAAGAGGATTACCATAAAGCCTAAGAGCCCCATCGTAAGTGAGCTTTGATAAATAATCGGCCTCAAATTTTATTCTATAGAGTTTTTCTATTCCACCTAAATGTTTAATTTTTTTCTCTCCTTCTTCCCTTGAAAGAGGATTTTCACCGTTTTCATCGGTTGTAAACTCTTTATAGAGTTCTTCCGGAGAATATTTTTTTCTAACATCCTCTTCTGTTCCAAAATCCTTAGGTATAGGAAAAAACGGCATTATGGGGTCATGGTCAATACTAAAAGCCTCCACCTTATCTAAAATTTCGATGGTGTTTGAAAGAGCCTCGGGGTAATCGGGAAATACCTCATTCATTTCACTTATAGTTTTGAACCATTCTTGTTTGGAATATAGCAAACGAGTAGGGTCATCTAAATCCTTACCTGTTGAAAGGCAAAGCAAATGATCATGAGCCTCGGCATTCTCTTCATCTACAAAGTGAACATCATTAGTTGAAACTAGCTTAATTCCATACTCCTTTGCAAACTCAACAAGAATTTTGTTTGCTTGTTGTTGAAGAGGAAAAGTTTCCCTATTTGCCCTTTGTTGTGGGTCTTTAACCTCATGGCGCTGGAGCTCAAGATAATAATCATCGCCAAAAACTCTTTTGTACCATTGAACAGCTTCTCTGGCCTCATCCATCTTTCCAGAAAGAATTTTCGCCGGAACTTCACCCGCAATGCAGGCCGAGCATACTATTAAATCTTGATGGTAAGTCTCCAAGTCTTCTCTATCGGTTCTAGGGCGAGAATAATAACCATCCACCCAAGATCTAGAAACAAGTTTTATTAAATTCTTATACCCATTATAGTTTTTAGCAAGCACTATTAGGTGATAGCCACCTAAGTCACCCTTGTCTTTAACCTTATCGGTTTTTTTCCTATGAGCAACATACATCTCACAACCGAATATAGGCTTAAATGGGGCTTTACCCTCGCTCTTAAGTTCTTTATTTTTCTTTTTACAATAGTTGTAAAACTCCTTAATACCGAACATGTTACCATGATCAGTTATAGCCATACCCCTTTGACCATCATCTACTGCTTTATCTACTAACTTCTTTATGCTAGATTGACCGTCAAGTATTGAATAATAAGTGTGAACGTGTAAATGGACAAAATCCTGCATTTTCCTTTAAGCGAATATCTCTAATTTTTCTTCCACCCCAAAGTTATGCTTAAATTACGAGCTAGCCAAAAGATTAAACTTAAAAAAATGCCAATTTTTAAAAAAAAGAAGTACCTTTGCACGCGGTTTGCACCCCTCCTATTACAATGGGCAAGAGAATCAGGAAACTTAAGGATGTAAGAATTCACCGTGAAGGCACGGATCCACTAGTTTTTGGGCTAGTAGCGATTCTTGCCATTGCTGCCATTTTATGGTTCTATGTTGATAATAAGATACCCTTTTGGTGCTTTGTAGTGGTATTCGGATGTGCTTACTGTGTTGCTGTAAACTTCTTTAGGTGTCCTAAACGCTATTTCGATGGAGATACAGAACATGTTGTTCTAGCTCCAGCAGATGGCAAAGTTGTGGTTATTGAGGAAGTATTCGAGGAGGAATATTTCCATGATAAGCGCCTAATGGTTAGTATTTTCATGAGCCTTTTCAATGTTCATGCCAATTGGTTTCCCATTGAGGGGAAAGTGCGTGAGGTAAATCACCGTGATGGGAACTTCCGCCTTGCATGGCTACCAAAAGCAAGTGAAGAAAATGAACGAACCGATATCCTACTTGAGACGATTGATGGCGAAATTATTCTTTGTCGTCAAATAGCAGGAGCCCTAGCACGTCGCATAGTTACTTATGCTAGAGCTGAAGAGGATTGTTATATTGATGAACACTTAGGTTTCATAAAGTTCGGATCTAGAGTCGATCTATACCTACCACTTGGAACTGAGGTCTTAGTTAAGATGGGTCAATCAACTGTTGGTAACAAGACCATAATCGCTAGAATGAAATAACACTTTTTTTTGGAGGAATCCATTTGTGGATAAGTCAACTTACTTGGGGAAAAGATGGCAAATTTTATCACAAGAAATATTCCCAATACTATAACATCCTGCAACCTACTTTCGGGTTGCATTGCTATAGTATATGCTTTCCAAGGCAATGAAAAGATGGCTTTTGCTTTTATCATTATTGGAGCTATCTTTGATTTCTTTGATGGACTAAGTGCTAGATTACTTGAAGTTTCTTCCCCAATAGGTAAGGAACTTGACTCCCTTTGTGATGTTGTAACCTTTGGAGTAGCGCCAGCAACAATGGTTTTTATGGAACTTAAAACGATGGACTACCCCCTTTATCTAGAATCACTTCGAGGAGTTCTTCCCTTTGTTGCATATCTTATAGCTATTTTTTCTGCACTTCGACTTGCTAAGTTCAATATCGATGAAAGACAAAAGATGGGTTTCATTGGTATGGCAACACCTGCTAATGCGCTTTTTTGGGCCTCACTAATAGTAGGAGCTAGAGATTTTATTGAGTCCTCACCCGAGATGCTGTTCATAGTTGTTCTTTTGGTGATAATTACTAGCCTTTTAATGGTAGCGGAAATTCCAATGTTTGCATTAAAATTTAAACGTTGGGGATGGAGGGAAAACCAAGTTAGGTATATTTTTGTTATCACCTCAGCTATTTTGGTGCTGACCTTTGGAATGGCTTCCTTTGCAATTATCGTTGCTTGGTACGTCATCTTGTCGATGATTATAAACATTAGAGCAAAACAAAAATGACCTTCCTTTTACACCTTTTATTAGCATTTCTTATTTGCATAGTTTTTGCAGCCTTGATTATAGCCTATAATGTATATAGGTC
>JAJQAI010000045.1 GCA_021203915.1 Prevotella sp.
GAGAAATTTTTAGTCTTTACACTTTTTTAGAACCTGCTCTTTAGGCACCTTGATCGGTAACTAGCTAATATAAGAAGAAAGCTCTATAAAGGAACCGCCAAAAAAAACAACTCCCTCTAGACTATAAAAATGAGACCTGTAAAAAAAAACTATTTGCTTTTTTTTAGGCAGTGATTTTTTGAAATTTTGGAGAGAAAAATACGTCTGGATGGAGGTGTTTTCTATCTTGTTTTCCTCATTTTTCAACTATTATGTCATGGATAAAAGAGTTGCTTTGGGAAGGATAGAAAGCGTCTCGTTGAACTATGCAGGGGCGTATAGACCACATGTTAGGGCGCAACTATGTGCCCTAACATGAATATTTAGGCTATCCATTTGAAGGTATTAAGAAAGGGCTGAATCCTACAAGCCGTTACAAACTTGGCATCTCTTTTAACGCATTGCCTACAACCACAAATTGGGATATCATATGAGACTGCACGAGGACCCCAAGTAACTGGGTATGGTTAAGACTACAACACCTATTAGGGAAAATAATGAATCTTGTGAATTTACACGTAAAATAACCTTTTTAGCATAAAAAACATATAAAAAGGTTGTTTTACGTGATTTTTTAATTATCTTTGTACATCAAAATTTACAACTTTCTATAAACTTTTTAAGATAATGAAAAATCATTTGATTGCAAGACATAGGGAAGCCGAAGAACTTGATAAAAGCATTAAGTCCAATAAATCAGAATTTGTAATCATATGTGGACGTAGACGAATAGGTAAGACCTTCTTGGTGGAAAAGTACTTTGAGGGACATTTTGATTTTAAGTATGTTGGTGGACACAATCTCCGCTCAAGAGAACAACTAAGAAATTTTGCTAAAGCTTTAAAGAAATACTCTAAAAAAGAACACATAGAATTCAAAACATGGTTTGATGCATTTGATGCTCTTGAGGAGTATCTAGAAACACTACCTAATAAGAATAAGAAGGTCATATTTATTGATGAAATGCCCTGGCTTGATACCAGGTATTCTGATTTCATTAATGCACTTGAAAACTTTTGGAATTCTTGGGCAAACTTCCAAGATAATATTTTATTAATTGCAACAGGTTCAGCAACTTCGTGGATGCAAGAAAAACTTTTACAAAACAAAGGCGGTCTTCACAATAGGATAACAAGGCGGCTATACCTATCACCATTTACTCTTAAAGAAATGGAAGAATATTTTTCTCAGCGCTCAACTACATGGGATAGGTATGAAATCCTTCAATGCTATATGCTAACAGGAGGCGTGCCTTACTATTTAGACCTAATTGAACCAAAAGAATCTCTTGCAAAGAATATTGATAGACTTTGCTATTGTAGGGATGGCGCACTAAGAAAAGAATTTGATGAACTTTACTATGGCGTTTTTCCATATGCACGTGTATATATAGATGTGGTTAAACTACTTTCAAAGCATAAAAACGGATTAACAAGAAAAGAGATTGGAGAAAAGATAGGGAAAAATGGTAGTTCCCTTACACGTATCATTGCAAACCTAGAGAGTTGCAATTTCATAGGAAAGAGAGCGCAATTTGGAAAGAAAAAAAATGGAGCAATCTATCGTCTTATTGATTTCTATACCATGTTCTATTTTAAGTTTATAGATGGTAATAAGTCCCTTGATGATATGTGGTGGACTCATCATCTTGGAAGTCCAAGTATTAGAGCTTGGCAAGGACTTACATTTGAGATAGTCTGCATGGAACATCATAAGCAAATAAAAAATGCATTAGGCATATCAGGCATGGCTACAGAAGTATCAACGTGGAGATGTCTACCCGATAAAAAAGACAACCTTTCTGGTGCTCAAATAGATTTAATCATTGAAAGAGCAGATAGGATGATTCACCTTTGCGAAATAAAATTCTCTAACAAAACATATAATATTACAGCCAAATATGAAAAAGAACTTAGAGATAGGATGTGGCTCTTTGATGAAAAGACAAAAAACAAAAAGCCTCTAGTTCACACTTTTATAACGACTTTTGGATTGGGCGAAGGCAAACATCATAGTATAGTACATAGCGAAATTACTATGGATGACCTATTTAATACATAAATATGCATTATAAAGCTACGCCATGCAGCATATTGGGATAGTAGCAATATTTTTAACTTCAGAAAAACTGCTTGCGATAATTTACACGTAAAATAACCTTTTTAGCATAAAAAAGGTAGAAAAAGGTTATTTTACGTGTTTTTTAAGGTATTGTTTTTTTAAAGTGAACGCATTTGGGCCGGACGAAAGACTAAAAACCAACTCAATTAACCTACTATGGGGCGGAATCTGCAGCCATTCTGACTAGATTATCAAAATCCTTGAGGATTCAATTACTATAGAAGAAAGTGTTAATTTTGCTTCTAAAGGTAGATAGTGTCTACCTTATTCCGGCATTTTAACACATGACGATAACTTTAATACTTTACTTTTGCATAGCCTTTACTCCTCTCATGCATCATATTAGTAGTTAAGGACTAATTGTGTTTTTCTAAAAACGTGCGTGAAACGAGTACACACTCAATCTCTCAAGAATGTATTAATAGTGAAATTTCTTGTGAGGGAAAGCTACTCGGAGATTTCTACAATTTAGGAC
>JAJQAI010000094.1 GCA_021203915.1 Prevotella sp.
CTTTAGGGGCTTTCTTAATTGGTTCGAAAATGGTTATACATATTATATGAATTTTATCCACAACAATTGGGTAGTCGTCCTTCTTCTTGCAGCTGTACTTGAGGTTTATTCAACGCATCGTATTTCCAAAGAATTAAAAAAAGAAGAAGGCGAAGACTAAAATCTTTTTTCTTCTTACCCCATCTCTTTTATACTAAAAAAGCCCTCCATAAAACTATCATTTTTTTATCGATGAAAAGATGAAGATTTCTATATCAAATGCAAACTATCTTAAAAAAACGCTAAAAGTCAGCGGTTTTGTTTAAATAGCATAAATTTTTTTTCTTTCTTGAAGGATAGATATTACTTTTGTGTCGATAATAGGACGCTAAAGTCTATGAGAAAATTAATTTACTTTATATCATTACTTTTTCTTACGCTTTCTTCTTGTGTAAACTCATATAATATACAAGGTTCATCAAACGTATCTACCCTTGATGGGCGTATGCTCTTTTTAAAAGAATATGATGGCGAGGATTTAAGCGATGTGGACTCATGCGACATTATTCATGGGAAATTCCAATTTAAAGGACCTTTAGACTCCATTAAACTTGTCACCCTTTTCATGGATGAACAAAGTATTCTTCCCGTTGTTCTAGAGGATGGAGATATTTCCATTAAGCTTGATAATACACAACGAAAAGTAAGCGGAACCCCACTAAACGAGAAACTCTTTAACTTTATTGAAAAATATACCCAGCTTGAGAGTGAGTATGGAGAATTAGGGCATCTTGAAAGCCAAGCTATAATGAATGGTATGGACCTTATCCAAATCAACTCTCAACTCTCAGAACTTGCCGAGCAGATAGCTCAACAAGAAGACGAGCTAATAACTTCATTCATAGTTGAAAATTTCGATAACGTCTTAGGCCCTGGCGTATTTTTCATGGTTACCGCTAGCTATCTCTATCCTGAACTCTCACCATGGATAGAGGAGATTATGAGTAAGGCAACGGACAATTTTAAAAATGATCCTTACGTTAAGGACTACTACATTAAGGCTCAGCAAAATCAAGCCATAATGAATGGTACAGCCTTTAGTGAAGAGGTGATGCCTACAGGTGTAGATACTCCTATTGCTCTTCCTACGGACGTTTCTCAACCATATGATGCGACCTCTGGGCAATAGTAATAAACTTTTTTGTCCATTCATTCTTTAAAAAAAAGTAAGTCAGCAACTATTTCTCTTTATGAGGATCTTAATTAAAGATGCTAAGATTGTAAATGAAGGTAAAAGCTTTCAAGGCTCTGTTGTTATAGAGGATGAAGAAATCTTAGAGGTTATTAAGGGCGAAAAAGTAGAAGGAGATTTTGATAAAACCCTTGATGCTTCTGGGTGCTTTCTTCTTCCTGGCATAATAGATGAGCACGTACATTTTCGTGAGCCAGGACTTACTAATAAGGCTGATATTGAAAGTGAGAGTAGAGCTGCTGCATATGGCGGGGTAACATCCTTTTTTGATATGCCCAACACCGTTCCCCAAACTACAACCTTAGAGGCTTTAGAAGATAAATTTAAGTCGGCTAGAGAAAAAAGCCATGTTAACTATTCCTTTTTCTTTGGGGCTACTAACTCTAATTTAGAGCTAATTAAAACGATAGATGTTAATCGTGTACCAGGGATAAAGATCTTTATGGGCTCTTCTTTTGGCAACATGTTAGTTGATAAAAAAGAGGCTTTAGAAAAGATTTTTTCTTCTTCTAAACTTCCTATCATGGTTCATTGTGAGGATACCGATATTATCAATCTCAACATGAAGGAAGCTCAAGAAAAATATGGAGAAGATCCCGATATTATATATCACCCAAAAATAAGAAGCCAGGAGGCCTGCTATAAATCAACTTTTCTAGCTATTGAGCTAGCTAAAAAGTATAACACTCCTCTTCACATAGCCCACGTATCAACTTCTAAGGAACTTTCTCTTATAAAAGAGGCTAAAGAGACTTTCAAAAATATTACTGCCGAGGCTGTAATAGCACATCTTTATTTTTCTTTAGAAGACTACCCTAGGCTTGGAGCTTTGATAAAGTGTAACCCCGCTATAAAAACTCTTGAAGATAGACAGGAACTACGCTCTAGCTTAACAGATGGAAGAATTTCAGCTATTGCTACAGATCATGCCCCACATGAAATAAAAGAAAAACAAGGAGGGTCCCTAAGGGCTGCCTCAGGTATGCCAATGATACAATTCTCCTTAGTTACAATGCTAGAATTAGTTGATAAAGGTGTTCTTTCAATAGAGCGCTTGGTAGAACTGATGTGTCACAATCCAGCACGAATTTTCTCAGTTGGTAAGCGTGGGTTTATCCGTAAGGGATATAAAGCTGACTTGGTAACAGTAAAGCCAGGCAAGCCATGGACCTTAACTGAGGAGCTTATACAAAGCAAGTGCAAATGGAGTCCACTTTTAGGACACACCTTCACTTGGGAAGTAAGCCACACCCTTTGTAATGGTCATATAATTTTTGATAAGGGAAGGTTTGATGAAACCTCCCGTGGGGAAGAAATTAAATTTGAAAGATGATAGCTAGAATATTTTTAATATTACTAGTTGCGATTGTGCTTCCAGACGTTTATCTAGACCGTCACATTT
>JAJQAI010000114.1 GCA_021203915.1 Prevotella sp.
GTCATGATGAGGGCATCCATCTTTTGTGCCTTCGTCTTTATGGCATTCACTATGGTCACATCCACAACAACAACCCTCACCATTCATGCGATTAATAAGTCCTTGAATCTCTTCTGGAGTTGCCTCGTGGGAATCAACAATATGTCCTACAAACCTTATATCTTTACCTGAAAGAGGATGGTTGAGATCTACTTTTACGCTATCTTCTCCTATTTCCAAAACTATACCCATAAAACGAGTACCTTCATCATTTTGTAAGGGAATAGCAGCACCTTCGAATATGTTATCGTGATCGAAATGTCCATTTATTTTAAAGACATCCTTTTTTAAAGAAACAACATGTTCTTCTTCGTAGTTGCCATATGCATCTTCTTTTTGTAAAGTAAAGTCAAATTCATCTCCAGTGGAAAGTGGAGCTATTTTTTCTTCAAAAGCATCTAAGGCTACACCGTAACCACTAATAAAGTGAAATGGATGTTCTTGGTCAGCCTCCTCAACTAGCTCCTCTTTCGCACCCTCTACTGTGTACAATTTATATGCTACTGATATGTATTTATTTAAGTTACTTGCCATGTTTTTTAAGTTGTGAAAAATTTCCGCATAGCCAAATTCTTTGGTGCTTCGATGCAAAGTTATAAAAATCTAGCAGGTTTTAAGCTTAATGCTAGTCTTTTGTTTAACACCTTAGGTAAACAAGCAAATATTTTTTCTTTTTAAGAAGAGATTGCTTCTAGTAACTTTTCTACTGCCTCTTCAATAGTTGGTTCCTCCTCAAGCAAACTTATAAATTTACTTCCTATAATGCCACCAGCAGCATTTTCTGATGCACTTTCCCAGGTCTGTTTATTAGAGATGCCAAAGCCAATGAGTCTAGGATTCTTTAGATTCATTTGGTTTACCCAATTAAAATATTTTTGTCTTTCCTCGTCAAATCTATTTTGTGCTCCAGTAATTGAAGCTGAGGATACCATGTATATAAAACCATCTGTATTCTCATCTATAAGACGAATCCTTTCTTGGGAAGTTTCGGGTGTTATAAGCATGATAGTTCTTATATCATATTTAATAGCTGTAGACTTATAGCTCTCCATGTAATCATTAAATGGAAGGTCAGGAATAATAACTCCATCTATGCCACAATCCTTACAACTTTTGCAGAAATTCTCAAAGCCAAATTGCATGATAGGATTAAGGTATCCCATAAATACTAATGGGATTTTTACCTCATCTCTTATATCATGAAGAATAGAAAAAAGTTTTCTTAAGCTCATACCTTCTTTTAATGCTTTTGTCGCTGCTGATTGAATAACTGGACCATCTGCCATTGGATCGCTAAATGGTATACCTATTTCAACCATATCAATACCTTTTTTCTCTAGTGCTTTTATAATGTCCACAACACTATCAAAACTGGGGTGACCAGCACAAAAGTAAACTGTCAAAATGCCTTTACTTTTCCTTTTAAATAATTCATCAATCCTATTCATATGCTTGATTTTCTTTATTTTACTTGTCTTTTTAAGTTAAGCCTTGCTTGAGATATAAAATCTGATAATAATCCTTTATTTTTTACCCCCGGAGAGGTTTCAAATCTAGAGTTTAAATCTATTCCAACGAGGCTTTCGTGATGGAAACATTGAAGTAAAGGAATATCCTCTGGTCCTATTCCACCACTAAGTAAGAAAGGCGTTTTCCCCTTATAAGCTTTTAATACCTCCCAATTAAAGTGTTTGCCACTTCCGCCTCTAGATAAAGTGGGCGTATCAAAAAGGAAGTAATCTATAAAGGGCTCAAAGTTTTGGGTTAAACTTAAGTCTTTTTCTTCTGCAACGCTAATAGCTTTAATAATCCCGACCTTTTTTTCAAAAGAGCTTAAAATCTCAAACAGTTTTTGGCAAAACTCTTTAGTTTCCTTTCCATGCAGTTGGATATAGTTTAAATCAAAGGCTTTGACCTTAGAAATTATCTCTTTAATCTCAGCGTCAACAAAAACACCAACTCTTGAAATCCTCTTAGGTAAGTATGAAGGTTTGGAAGAAACTTTTCTTGAGGATTTCTCATAAAAGATAAATCCCATAAGGTCAATATCTAAAGATTCAATCTCTTTGATATTTTCCGCTTCTCTCATTCCGCAAACCTTTATAATCAACCTACTCATTTTTCGAGTTCTAAGATAAATTCTTTTAAAGCCTTTCCTGGATCCTTTTCTCTCATAAAGCATTCTCCCATTAAGAAGCCACGAAAACCAACTTTTCTTAGCTCTTTGATAGTTTGGGGATTAGAGATACCGCTTTCAGAAACCTTTACAATATCTTTGGGCAGCTTTTCTGAAAGTTTAAAAGAGTTTTCTACTTTAGTTACAAATGTTCCTAAATTGCGATTGTTAACTCCTATCATACTAACAGGGATTTCGCAATAAGAAAGTTCTTCTTCCTGGTGTATTTCAAGCAGAGTCTCTAGCCCTAATTCATGGGCTAATAAAGAGAGCTGTTTAAGGTGATCTTTTTTTAAATCTGCAGCAATAAGTAGGACTGCATCTGCACCTATTAATTTTGCTTGAAAAAGCTGATATTCATCAATTATAAAATCTTTCCTTAAGATG
>JAJQAI010000187.1 GCA_021203915.1 Prevotella sp.
CCCCTTTCCGGCCGGCGCCGGGGGCCGGTTCTGGTGTTAATCCCCACCTTTAGAGGTATAAGACCTCCAAAACATTTGGTCGAAAAGATAGAATCAAGACCCTATGATGTACTTGACTCTGAAGAAGCCAGAGCTGAGGCTGGTGATAATGAGATGAGTCTTTATCACATTATTAAGCCTGAAATAGATTTTGAGGTAGGGACTAGCGAGTACGATGAGAGAGTCTATCGAAAAGCTGCTGAGAACTTTAAAAAGTTCCAAGACAATGGCTGGCTTAAGATGGACGATAAGGAGCAGTATTACATCTATGCTCAAACAATGAATGGTAAGACTCAATATGGCTTAGTAGTTTGTGCCTATGTTGATGATTATATGAATGGTTCTATTAAGAAGCATGAGTTAACACGTCGTGACAAGGAAGAAGATAGGATGAAACATGTAAGGGTTAACGATGCAAACGTTGAACCTGTGTTCTTTGCCTATCCTGACAATAAAGTCCTAAACGATGTTATTATGCGTTATGCTTCCACTGAGCCTGAGTATGATTTCATTGCGCCAATCGATGGCTTTGGTCATAAGTTTTGGATTGTTTCCGATGATAAGGATATCGAGACAATAACTCAAGAGTTTGCCAAATTACCATGTCTGTACATTGCAGATGGTCATCATCGTTCAGCAGCAGCTGCACTGGTTGGTGCTGAAAAAGCAAAGCAAAATCCTCTTCATAAAGGAGACGAGGAATATAATTACTTTATGGCTGTTTGCTTCCAAGCATCACAGTTGACAATTCTTGATTACAATAGAGTAATTAAAGACCTAAATGGCTTATCTTCAGAAGAATTCCTTGAAAAGTTAAAGAAGAACTTTAACATCGAAGAAAAGGGCTCAGAGATTTATAAACCACAGCGTCTACATGAGTTCTCACTGTATCTTGATAAGAAGTGGTACTGCCTAAAGGCAAAGCCTGGGACCTTTGATGATACTGACCCAATACATGTTTTGGATGTTGATATCTCAAGTAGATTAATACTTGATGAGATTCTAGATATTAAGGATCTTCGCTCATCTAAGCGTATTGACTTTGTTGGCGGTCTAAGAGGTCTTGAGGAACTTAAACGCCGTGTTGATAGCGGCGAGATGCGAGCAGCCCTAGCTCTTTATCCTGTAAGCATGAAACAACTTATGGATATTGCAGATAGCGGAAAAATTATGCCTCCAAAGGCTACATGGTTTGAACCAAAGCTCCGCTCAGGTCTTATCGTACATAAACTTAGCTAATGTCTACTGACGAATATAAGACAATTAAGGATACTGCAGAAGGGACTTATTCTGAAAAAAGGAGTAAGTTCCTTGCTTTTTCTTTCCATGTGGAAACAGAGGATGAGGTAAAAGAAATTCTTGCCTCTTATCGTAAGAAGTATTACGATGCACGCCATGTGTGTTATGCTTACATGTTGGGACCAGAGCGTCTTACATTTCGCTCTAATGACGATGGAGAACCCAGCGGAACTGCAGGCAAGCCTATTTTGGGGCAAATAAATAGCAATACTTTAACCGATATCCTTATTATTGTGGTGCGTTATTTTGGAGGAATAAAACTAGGCACCTCAGGTCTTATACAAGCATATAAAGCAGCAGCTTTAGAGGCAATAAAATCCTCCGAGATTGTTATATGTCAAAAAGAGGAAATCATCGAGTATAGTTTCCCCTATGAAATGATGAATAATGTTATGAAGGTGGTTAAGCAAACATCTCCTAGGATAGTATCTCAAGAGTATGGTAATACCTGCGAGATTAAATTAGCTATACGAGCTTCTTTGGCCCAAGATTTAAAAACTCGCCTGGAAAAATTAGCCTTTGAATAAAAAACCCTAACTTTGCAGCACTTAAAAAAATAATTGGGAAGATTGGCAGAGTGATCGAATGCACCGGACTCGAAATCCGGAATACCCTTTTTGGGTATCGGGGGTTTGAATCCCTCATCTTCCGCTAACGGACGTGTAAGGAAAAAATCCGAGCCTTTTTATGAAAAACATAAGTATAAATTTAGAGGTAAAACTCTTTGAAGAAGAAGAGCTTTCAAGCAAAGAAAAAGTTCTTATTGAAAAGGCCATTAAGGCAACCGAGAACGCTTATTCACCTTATTCTAAATTTAGTGTGGGAGCATGCCTAGAGCTTGAGGATGGAACCTATGTAATTGGGGCAAACCAAGAAAACGCTGCATATCCTGTAACCTTATGTGCCGAGCGCTCGGCTATTTTTGCTGCCCAATCCAATTATCCAAAAATACCAATAACAAAGATTGCAATTGCAGCTAGGAATTCTTCTGGACTGACGAAAATGCCTATATCCCCATGTGGGTCTTGTCGCCAAGTGCTTTTGGAGATGCAAAATCGTTATGGCAATAAGATTAAAGTGTATCTTTATGGTACCGCTGGGGTTTATTTGCTTGATGATGCCTCAGAGCTATTGCCACTTTCTTTTTCTGAGGAATCCATGCGATAAATACCGCAAAGCGTTCCAAAGTAAGGACATTGCTCACATACAGCATCATTGTCTTCTACCTTATAAAACGGTATTTCAGGGTTATAAAC
>JAJQAI010000261.1 GCA_021203915.1 Prevotella sp.
CTATTATACATGGTGGGTACGTCATAGTAACGATGATAGTGATGAGACAAATGGTATTATGGAATATTCCATTGTTAGGAATAACATATATAAGATAGATGTAACTTCTGTTTATTCCATTGGTGGTGATGTGCCTGACGATGATTTACTTTTACGCGTCTATGTAAAGAAATGGGAAATGTACAATAAGGAAACAATAGACCTATGATGAAGAAAGCACTTAAAATATTCATCCCTTTTTTCCCGCTCATTCTTGCTTCTTGTAGTAATGATGATATTTCCCAAATAAGTGCCTTAAGTGAAGGTACTGCTGATGTTCAATTGCGCATTACTGCATGTAACTATAATGACCTTAATGCCACTCGAGCAGATGGTGATTACTACTACGAGTATGAGACGGATGGCGAATATATGAACACCCTATGTGTGTTTATAGTAGAGGCTAGTACGGGGGTAATAGAGATGAAGTTTGGTCCAGAGGTGTTAGATGGTTATTCTGTGGCTCAAAATGGAAACTTACCTGAGTGGACATCTAGCAAAATCACGCTAAATACAGGAAGAAAAATGGTCTATGCCTTTTCGAACTGGGATAATATGGAATGTAAGGAGTGGGACAAACTTATAGCTAAAGAAGAAGGCGATATTATTACAAGCGAAGATCTTAATTTTATTGTTGAAGACCCTGCTTCAAAAGTAGACATAAAGGGTGGTAAATACATTCCTATGAGTGGTTATGTTTTGGCTACTATTGTTGGTCTTGATGCCGATCTAAAAAATAAAACACAATATATTGATGTTCCTATGGACCGCCTTGTTGGGCAGGTATGGGTAGATGTTCAAGAACTTTACACCCCAATTGATAATCTAGACCCAAAAGAGGCTACACTCTATAGCTTCTTGATAGATGGATTGGCTAACAATGTTCCTATGATGAGTAATGATAATACCGACTATAGTGCGAGTATATCTTACGAAAATAAAGTAGAAGTATCGTTGGATGGAAAAGTTATTTATGCCAAGGATACTCCAGAGGAGGTAAACGTTGCAAAATTCTATGTTAATGAGACTAGAGGTAAAACAAGCGATGACGGGTTTAACGTTTCACTTTCAACTAATATGTATGGTGGTACAATCTACACAGCTCAAACTTTGCAAACAACAATTGCTCGCAATTGGATATATCCTATAGTACTTACTCTTGACCAATATAAACTAACGCTAGAGGTAAGGGCATGGGCAACGGTTATAGGAGGAGAAGAAAGAGAATATCAGACTACGAAAGAGGGTAATTATACTTTTACTTTGCTGGACTTAACCTCAAAGTTTATGATTACTCCAACAATTCAAAAAAATGATGTTTTAATGTCTGATGTTGATTGGTCGTGGGAATATACAAACAATGATGAAGGAAAGTATTCAACCTCTGATGATGGTTCTATAACCTTTACCCAAGTGACGGCAACTCCAGGTTACGGGTACAACTTTACTCTTTCAGTTAAATGGACTATAAATGGCACCTCGCATTCAAGAAATTATACCGTAATTGCTATCACCTTTAAAGAGGGAGAAGGACGTACACCATGGCTCTCTAAAACTAGGGGTACCTTATCATGGTATTCGCAATATCCATGGCCAGAATATATATGTATGAATAAGGGAGGTAACAAATAAGAACTTATTAGGGAAGATATATGAAAAGAAACGATATACATAAAAGAATGGTTCAGCGTATTTTATCACTGATGTTATTTGTCTTCGTATGTGGAGGAATTTGGGGGCAAGAATACCAAACCACGTACGGAAATATAGGCATTACTGATGTAAGTATTGCGCACAAACAACCAAAATGGTGTGATCTTCATCAGGGAAAAGATTTTTCGGATGATTTCAACGAGAATGGGTGGGTGACCCTAGAAGAGGGCTCTAGGGTTCAGGCTACAAACCTTTATGTGGACACAATCTATATGCATAAAGGTACAAGCATTGCCCTTGAAATCCCATTTAGAAAAAATGGCAACACTTCAGCCGCAAATTATCTGCGTTGGTTTGACTACCGTACTGATGGAAATTATTATTGTGGCACAACATCAGGAATAAATTTTACTGACCTATTGACAATGACGGAATTTTCCTCAAATGGAGGAAGTAATGGTGCTTCAAGTAGAAACTATGTTTATCGCTTTAAAAATGGATATGTTGGAGGATGGGGCTTGACAAATAGCAATGCTCCGTACGGCGTAAGCTTTTATTATCCATCAGACGAAGAATTTATAGCCATCACAAATACAAACTCCTCGTTCAACAGTGGCGAAAACAACTATTATATTGTGGGATGTGATGTCTCTATGTATAATGACTTTGCTTCCTCCTATACTCCAGCAGGAGGGGGTAGCACGTTTGGAGGAGCTAATAGTTGGTATGAGCCGACACTTTCTGGCCGAGCACTATTCTATGTAATAGGTGTTGAGGATGAGACGCCCCCAGAAGGTTTTGAGCATTATTGGTCGCTAAATACACAAGATTATCAAGGTGGAGGAAATGAAAAGGATGCTGATGGAAATTACATAAAAAAGTATCTTGAAGAATATGAA
>JAJQAI010000120.1 GCA_021203915.1 Prevotella sp.
CTGAGTATCAAGTAATTAAGAGTAGGCTAGAGGAGGAACGTAAATTCATCCAAATAGTAATGGGTGCTCGCCAAATTGGCAAGTCGACTGTTGTTAAACAAGTTCTTGATGATATAAATATCGAATATCAATATTTTGCTGCAGATAGAGTTCCAGCTTCTAATAATGAATGGATTTCAGATTGTTGGGAAGCTACTCGTAGGTTAAAAGAAAGTCGAGAACTTGAAAGTATAATCCTTGTTATTGACGAAATTCAAAAAATCAATAATTGGAGTGAGGCCATCAAGAAAGAATGGGACTCAGACACTTTCAATAATTGTAATATTAAGGTACTTCTACTTGGTAGTAGCAGTGTTTTGCTTTCAAAAGGTCTATCAGAGTCACTTGCCGGCAGGTTCGAAGTAATTAGAATGAGTCATTGGAGCTATAAAGAAATGAAAGAATGTTATGGCTTTTCACTTAACCAATACCTATTCTATGGAGGATATCCCGGTGCAGCAAAACTTATTAATGATGTTGAACGTTTTGAGGAATATATTGAGGCATCTATTATTGACGCAACTATAAATAAAGACATACTTGTTGATACACCTATTGGTAAACCAGCTTTGCTTAGAAGAACTTTTGAGCTAGGTGCAGCATATTCTGGTCAACTACTTTCACTAAACAAAATGCTGGGCTCTCTTAAAGATGCTGGTAATACTACAACCCTAGCAGGATACCTTGACCTTATGGATAAGAGCGGATTAATAAAAGGGCTTCAGAAGTTTAGTATTGATATGACTAGGAGAAAATCAAGCATTCCTAAATTTCAAGTATACAATCCTGCGCTAAACCTGGTGTATCGCCCACTTACTTTTGAGCAGGCTATTATTAACCATAAAGCTTGGGGAAACATCCTTGAATCAGGTGTTGGAGCTTTTATAATTAGCCAAGCATATATTTATAATTTTGAGGTATTCTATTGGCGCGAGCGAAATTATGAAGTTGACTTTATTTTAAGAAAAAAAGCCTCTATCGTTGCAATTGAAGTCAAATCTAATTCGGGAAAAACCTCTAAAGGACTAAGTATGTTTAAACAACTTTATTCGCCTAAAACAGCGTTTATAGTAGGAGATGGTGGTATTAAGGTTGAAGAATTCTTATCTATGAATCTTATTAATTTGTTTTAGGTTAAGACAAGCACTTGAAAGTGCTCCCAGGGTAAACTGTTTTTTTTCTTTTAAGTTCTATAAAAGTTGTGCATATTTTTTTTGTACCTTTACAAACAAAAAAAGGACATGAAAAATATAAAAAGACTCTTTTGCCTTATAATTCTAGGCATAATATTTAGCGTATCTATAGCTCAAACATTTGAATCAGCTTCTGAGGCTGTTTCAAATATGAAGGTAGGGTGGAATCTTGGGAATTCACTTGATAGTAATTCTGGCGATACCCTAAACCTATGGATAGAATGGTATACTGACGGAACACCTACTGATTATGAGACAGCATGGGGACAACCCGTAACAAAACCAGAACTTATAGAAATGTTCAAAGATGCTGGCTTTGGTGCTATCCGTGTGCCAGTTACATGGTATCCTCATATTGACCACGAAGGAAATGTTGATGCTCAATGGATGAAACGCGTTCACGAAGTAGTTGATTACGTTATAGATCAAGGTCTATATTGTGTTCTTGATGTCCATCATGACACAGGTTCTGCAAATACCCATTGGCTGGTAGCATCTAGCGAGGTATATGAAAAATCACATGAGAGATTTAAAACACTTTGGACAAACATTGCTAATGAATTTATCACTTACGATGATAAACTTGTTTTTGAGGCCTACAATGAAATGCTAGATAGTTATGATTCATGGTGCTATGCTTCCTTTGGAAGATCTTCATATAGTTCTTCAGCAGCAAAAGAAGCCTATGATGCAATAAATAACTATGCACAGGATTTTGTTGATGCCGTTAGAGCAACGGGCGGAAACAATCTAGAGCGTAACTTAGTTGTAAGTACATATGGTGCCTGCTCAGGTGATGGCACATGGAGTAGTCACCTTACTGAACCGCTTTCAAATCTAAACTACCCTCAAGATGTAAGTGACGATCACATTATTTTTGAGGTTCATTATTATCCAACACTTTCCTCTTCTGTTTCTTCATCTTTAAATGACACAAAAAAGTGCTTTGATAATCTAAAGAACTACCTTATGACAAAGAATGCACCGGTTATTATTGGTGAGTGTGGTTCATTAAATGATGATTATAATAACAATCATGACCTACTTATAGATTTTACTAAAGAATATATCGCTTTAGCAAAAGATTATGGTATTACATGTTTTTATTGGATGACGCTTTCTGATGCTGAGGATCGTAGCGTTCCTAAGTGGACAACACCTGATTTAACAGAGGCTATCTTAAAAGGATATTATGGAGATAGCTATACTCTTGGCGTTGGTGGGATAATTAAAGATGAAAGTCCAACTTCAAGTAAGATTTACGATCTTTATGGAAGAGCTTCAAATGCTACGCAAAAGGGAATCTATATAATCGATGGCAAAAAGGTCATAATCAAATAGAAAACATTTAAGGAC
>JAJQAI010000235.1 GCA_021203915.1 Prevotella sp.
GCTACTACTGGGATGAAAATGGAGTACATAAGTTCCTCAACTTTTGTGAATCAGAGGTGAGGTTCAATAACTCCTTCGGTAGGACTCCATGTCGTTTTTCTCCCGTGCAGGTCTTCCAGTTTGCTAACATCTTTGGTTTGGTTAAGGAGAATGGTAATAGACTTATTCGTGATGCTTACATATTTGTTCCGAGAAAATTTGGAAAGACAACATCTATGGCCTCGCTAGCCGTTTATGATTTACTTTATGGTGACCATAACGCTGAGGTCTATATTGGAGCAAATAGCTATGACCAAGCCAAAAAGTGTTTCAATGAGGTCAGAGCTATAATGCTAGACCATGACCCTTATCAAGAAACTTTTAGAATAAATCGTGAAATCATCTCATATAAGTACAATGAGAGAGATTCCTTAATCCAATGCCTTACAGCTAACGCTAAGACTAAGGATGGTCTAAGTGCTTCATTAGTGATTATGGATGAATATGCTCAAGCTAGAAACACTAAAGGCAAGAATGGTGCTGATTTGAAGAATGTTCTTACAACATCTATGGGTATTAGAGAGAATCCTCTTACCATAGTGATAACAACTGCATCAGACGTAACTGATGGTGCTTTCTATGCAGAATTGGAGGGCGTTAAGGCAGTATTACGTGGTGAGCAAGATAACGATAACCTTTTCGCTGATTTGTTTATGCCCGATGTAGAAGATAAGGAAGATGACCCTGCAACTTGGGCTAAAGTTCAGCCACATCTAGGAGTAACCATCAAGTCCGATTTTTACGAACTAGAATGGCAGAAGGCTCAACTTAGTGCTGAAAATCTTCTCGCATTTAGAACTAAACTCTTGAATGTATTTGCGGTCAATGAAGCCAAGTCTTGGTTCTCGTTGACTAAAGCCCAAGCACTAATAGGAAAGTTTGATATAGATAAAGAGTCTAAAGGTTCTGAGGTTGCTATTGCGTTTGATTTATCTATCCGTGATGATTTTAGTGCAGTTAGCTACACATGCTATAAAGGTCAAACTAAGAAGTTCTATTGTCATACGGATTATTATTTCCCCGAAGGTGCGCTTGATGGTCATCCTAATCAACACTTGTATAGGGAGTGGGCTGAAGAAGGTCACCTAAAGCTATGTAAAGGCGATAGAATAAGTTTTGAAACGATTGCTGGGGATATACTAAGAAGAACTAGATTCCTCTATGTAAGGCGTATAAGCTACGATGCTTATAAAGCCCAAGATTTGGTTAACTTGCTCTCCCAGTATGACCATAGTGGTAGCACCATGACTCCATTCAAGCAAACTTACGGGGAATTCAATAAGGTTGTAGAGTCTTTTGAGGTTCTTGCCTATTCTAATATTCCTCGCATAGAGTTCAATGATAACCCTATCAACACCTACTGCTTAACCAACTGCACCATAGATACGGATAGTCTCGGGAACAAGAAGCCCATCAAAATAGCCCCTAATAAAAAAATTGACGGGGTTATAACGTGTCTCATGAACATTGGTGCAATAACTAGTCTTTTAAGGCAATAGAGAGTGATTATATACGTTTTGAAGGGTTACCCATTTTCAAAGCTTTAAAGTGTATATTTTACACTTATTCGGGGTAGAGTCAGGTTTTCGCTAAAGCTAAAAAATAGACGAGCTACTAAGTTATAGTTCGGGAAAAATTTTACCTTTGTCGTGCTTTAATTTAATTTTAATTCGGTGGTCATCAGTCGTGAGATTGGTGGCTACTTTTTTAGTTGGAAAATATCCATATCAGATTGAAAACGGGTAAAAAAACGGGTAAATTTTGACTTTTTGTATTTTTCCAAATGTTCGGAAACACCTTTGTATATCGGCTTTTCATGGAATATTGTATGTAGTCCCCTATCCACTACAAGGCGTGCTTCGGCACGTTTTTTTATGCGTCAGAATGAACTGATATTTATCCCCTTAAGTCCTTGATTATAAGCACTTTATGCTCTACATATAAGGTGTAATCCCCAAAACCCTTCTTCCCGTAAATCTTCATTTTTACCCGTTCAGATTCATAAAAACGGGTAAATTTTTATGGTCTAAAGCAGTTTTTTACCCGTTTTTTTAATGCCCATAAAGAGCCTTGACAAAAAATAGCGCAAAACGAGTAAAAAAATCGGGTAATTCTTTGGTAGATGAAAATTAATGATTACTTTTGCGTCAGAACAATAACCTATAGAATCATGAGAGCAATACGTTACAACTTATCTACAAAAGTAAATGAGAAAGGTTACCAAAGACTATACATGGTAATCAAAGATGACTACGTTACAAGTCGTGGAAAGACCAACATTTTTATTCACAAGGATTTCTTTGATAAAAAACGTGGTATAGACGAGTTAGGCTTAACCCGTAAGAGAACACACATAGCTCAAAAAGCAACAAGGGAGGCTCTACTTGAGCTAAATGACATTAAGGATTTCGTAACAAAGCAGATTGAGGGGGAGAAACTCAGCAAGGAACTATTGCCTAACATCCTTAACGAATACTACGGCATTGTACTTGATGATGAGATAGCAAAAGAACTTGAAGAGCGAGCCAGCAATGCTACACCTACCCTAGAAGAACTATTTGAAATGTGTATCGCTTCTAAGCGTCTTAAGCCTCACGTTGCTAAGTGTTATCGCACATTAGTAAGAACCCTACGTAGATATGAAGGCTATACAAAATTCAAGTCTAAGAATCCTCAGTATATGTTTGACTTGGATAAAGTAACCCATCAAGAACTTGAGGACATTACTGCTTATTTTAGAGATGAAGATACATACGCTAAGCAATATCCAGCACTATTCAAGAAGTTATTGAAGGAACATTGTGTTAGTACCAAGAGTGGACGTAATGTCCTAAGAGGCAGAGGTCAAAGTACCATCAGTAAGATGCAGAGCTATCTTAAGTCCTTCTTCAACTGGTGCAGAAAACAACACTATACCAATAATACTCCTTTTGAGGATTTTGAGATTGAGCCTCAGAGATATGCTGACCCAGTCGGTTTAAGCATTGAACAGCGTGATAGACTAGCTACTGCTCAACTACCAACTAAGCACTTAAGGACTCAGAGAGACATCTTCATCTTCCAGTGTTGGGTGGGTTGCCGTGTTTCTGATTTGATTACCTTAACCGAGAAAAATATAAAAGACATTAATGGTGAGAAGTATTTACAATATGTACCCATCAAGACTAAGGATGTTCACGAGCAAATCCAAAACGTTTGTGTTCCCCTTCTTGATGAAGCACTAGAGTATATTGAAAGATATAGAGGAGTTGATGCTAAAGGTCGCTTAATGCCTTTCATATCTCCACAAAGGTATAATGATGCTATCAAGGAGATGTTCAAACTAGCAGGTCTTGATGATATGGTGTCGGTTCGTAATCAGAAGACAAATAACGATGAGTTGAAGCCTCTCTACGAGGTTGCCTCATCGCACATGGCACGGAAAACATTCGTTACCATTTTATATAACAATGGTGTAGCAGACCCTAAACTTATAGGTATGATGTCGGGGCATTCTAGTGATGCCATTGAGAGATATATTAGAAGAGAGCTACACACAATGCGTGAAGCTATAGGAAATTTGAGAAAAAAAATCTGAATAATCCAATGACAACAAGTAAACATGAATTCGTGATTGATATCAGAGAGTATATCAACACCATTTGGAGTGAACCTAAGCATATACGGGCTATGCAGAGTTCAATATCGCTACGTGAAACGTGGGACGATTTGCGCAAACTTACTCTTGATTTATGCACCATATATGACATTATAGTTGAGATGGAAGCAGACATTGAAAATGCCGCATTCTCGGAGAAGGTCAATTTCCTAAACTCCGAGAGTGAAAGAGCAGATATTGATAGGGAAATATGTCTAGGAAGAGATATTGCCGTTAGACATCTCATCAAAACTGATTTGGCAAAGCATAAAGATGTCGCTTCGGCTTGGCAGGTTGTTGCTAAGAGAATGGAGAACCTACTGGAATGGTTGAGTCTAATTGATAGCAAAGAAAAGGGTATCATGTATCCCGAAGAAAAAGACCGAGATAAACTACCTTTTGATTCTAGTCTATTGGAGGCTTATAGTGCCTATAAAAAAGATGATAAGGAAGTCTTTAACGGCTTTGTCAATGAAATAGCACGGGGTGTTGCTCGTGAGCTAAATGTTGCTCACCAAATGCACCAACATGGTGATATAATTGAAGGTGAAAGACATCTATACACCACTGAAGTTTGCCAGCTATTGGGTAAGTCAAAACGTACCCTAGCTAGGTGGAACAAAGAAGGTATATTAACGCCAGCTGGCTTTGATGGTAAGACACCATATTATACTTTCCGTCAACTACAAGAGGTTGATGCTAGTCTAAGATTATAATATTAATACTGGAGGAAATAGTTATGCAATGGAACAAAAAGATTCTAGGGGCTACCATAAAGGAAATGAAAAATCCTTCGTGGCAAAACATAGATGATATTCATCACCACTTGGCTGATGGAATACTGCTCCAACTAGTTATTGGAGAGAGATGTAAAATCCTTGACAAGCAAACCCAAGAGGTCTTTGATAGGTGGAAATCTCGTCTTGTTTATACACAAGGCGAGCTACGGGTGTATAGTGGATTCCCTAAGACCGATATAGTGGAGATATTGCAAGATTTTGCAGAGGCAGTAAAGAAGAGTATTTCTGCTGATAAAAAGAGTTGGGATAAGAATTATTGCAAAGAAGTGTTGGGCTTCATTGACAACTGGAAGAGCCTGCATGGTGAGAATGTAGAATTGTGGAGATTATCATTTATTATAGGTAGACTTATAATATTGGATACAACCACCAAGTTGACTCCCGATTATAAAAATGCTATAGACAAAGTGGAATTCGACAATGGCATTTCTCTAAATCATGTAGAGATTCCGAATATTGAGGATAAGAAAGCTAGTCTTTTATTCACGATGTTCTTTGTGGCTAAAGAGCATTGGTATAAAAAATTTATACAAAAACTCAGAAAGGGATTTAAAGTAGAAGTATTAACTACTGGTTTTAAATCCGACCATGTTGCGAAAGCCTTCTTTGATACGCTTAAGGATTATTTCCGTTGCGTAGATGGGGGGATGTCTTATATACGCAAGGAAAACCAGTACCTATGTCAAGCACTAATTGATGACCCTAATGTGAAGATGTGGTTTGATAGACCAAATGAAAAAAAAGACAAAGAGAGAATTGACAAATTCAAAGAAAGATTCGCCAAGTTAATCACTAAGGAGCTAAAAGGGGTAACCGAGAGATACACTAATCAAATTAAACCTATAGGATAGAGCATAATACTAGTGGTAGCAGGGGTGTGTTAGCAATAGCACACCTTTTTTTCGCCATAACTCGTCATTTGTACTACGAATCAGTTTTTTAACATTTTTTGTTTTTTCCAAAAACGTTCAGAATCGTTCTTTTTTGTTCCTCGAATTTCACTTTCAAATTTGTGCTTTTATTTTCTATTCTTTTGTAGCCGTACCTACGCAAAAGTGGGTATGGTGGCAAAACTATACACTTGGATATAGTCCCACCTTAATCTATTAAATTTTTCTTATATGGAAAATCAATTAATTGAAAATGGAGAGTTGGTAGTTATTAAACTCTCCCAGTTATCAGAGCTAATTGGCTTAAAGGTTAAGGATGCTATGTTCGGTGCATTAGACGAGTATAATGCACGTAAATTGTCAGAGAAAAAACCTGACGAGCGCATATCTCAAAAAGAGGTGTGTGAGATTCTTCACAAGTCTATTAGCACTTTGAATCGTTGGGAAAAAGAGGGTTATCTGATTCCTGCTGGTCGTAATGGTAAGACTCCATATTACTATAGGAGTCAGATTGATAATCTCGGTAAACTTGAGGTGGCATGAAAACACTAACTACTCACAAGAAAAAAGCCTCAACAACTGAGGCTTTTGGAGAAGGGAGGAAAAAAGTCGGAGCTATGAGTTCTGCCCCTTTTGCTATGGCAAAGGTACGAAAAAATACCCATAGAAGCAGGCTTTTGGACTACTTTTTCAACTGCACTGAAACTGCACGTAGTGCCTCTATTGAACTTGGTATTCCTCGTGATGAGTTCTCGTCTCTTTTACCTAAATGGGTGAAAGAAGGATATGTCGTGGTAGCGTTTGTTGACAAAGATAAACGTACCCATAGAATGGCTAGACATTTCACTGCTAATCCCGATAAGATAAGAAAGATTAAGAAGCAACAATACTTGCAATTATCTTTTCTTGATACGCTGGGTGCAGAGGAAGGAGGTGACGTATGAGTAAGTTTATATTCCGTACCGAATGGTATCAGTTCTTTGACAACTTGAACTATGCTAAAACGGGTGGAAGTGGAGATTGGGACAAGTTTATACTTGAGAATCTCAAAGAGCTATTATTTATGATTGACGCATACGTTAATCGTGTTCCATTAGTCCCGTCAAAAGAGATGTATATTGCTGAGGCAGTATTCATGTCTATTAGGTCACAAATAGACAAGGATTTGATGGCATTAAAAGAAACGGAGGTGGTCAAATGAGTAAGTTTATAGTTCGGTCAAAGTGGGTAGAGTTCTTTGCGGAGTACCTTAAGTCGCATAGCATAAGAACCAATAGCAAAGAAGGTCATAAATTTCTAGCTTCGTTTTTCGTTCTCATGGTAAAAATCGCAGAATACACAAGGACGGGCAAATGCTCCTTCAGCAAATCTCAATACCGAGAAAAGGCGTTTTTTGAAATGCTTAAATCGCAAATAGACACCGATATGGAGCTATTAAAGAAAGGAGGTATAGAATGAACACCAAACAATCTATTAAGCCTCTAGAGGCTACTAAAATGACTCAGATAGCACTGGACGGGAAGCCTCAAAATGATAAAGGAGAGCCAGTGTTCCTCATCACGATTTTTGAGAGTCGCTATAGGAAACATATCCAAAGTTTTGCTCTTACATTGTCAGAGCTAGAGGCTTGGTTCAAGAGTGTTACTCACACATCAGAGCCGTCTGCTGAATATCTAAAAATGAATGACGAGCAGAAAACTAAGAGAAAGGACGTTGGTGGTTTCTCTATTGGTTTCTTTGATGGTGATATTAAGGCTGTTAATCTAATCGGAGGTTTAAGGCTAGCCGTATTGGACTACGATGGTATCAAGGGCTTTACTCTAGAGCAGACGATTGAGATTCTCAAGAAGCGTAAGCCTAACACCATAATATTTATTTATCCGACACACAAATGCACTAAGGAGTGCTTACACATACGTGTGATATTTCCACTTACCATGTGTGTAGATAAGAAGCAATATAGAGCATTTGTAGATGGTCTAATAGATAGTATTGAAGAACTAAAAGAGTTCGCTGATAAAAGTGCCTCATATCGTTTGGGCGGTCTTTATTTTTGGAGTTCTCTACCCAAAGATGTTGACATAGAACCTATAACTATTAAAGGTGATTTACTAGAGCCTCAATCTATACTGAATGCTAACATCGTTGACTTGCCCGAGAACCATGCTGAGATAGTGGCAGAGGTTGGACAACTTGGTGACCCTAGAAAAAAGCAGGGTATCGTTGGTGACTTTTGCAAGTGCTACTCCATGCGTGAAGCTATTGAAGCCTTTCTTTCTGATGTATATGACGAAGCTGGCAAAGACAGATATAAATATGTCCCTGCAGACTCTGTAGCAGGTGCTTGGGTTATTAACGATTACTACCTTTACTCTCATCACTCATCTGACCTTGCTTGTACGGGGCATGCGGTTAATCCTTTTGATGTTGTACGTCTACACAAGTACAAAGAATTGGATAAGGGTAAAACATACGCTGATATAACCAAAGCACCTTCATACAAGGCTATGGTTGATTTTGCAAGTTCCTTACCTAAAGTTCGTGCTTTGAGAATAAAGCAAGACTTTGGTTCTCTCAAGCTAGGAAAACCAGCCATGATTGACACCGAAGCCGATTGGTTCACTACCCTAGAAAGAGAAAAGAAAAGTGGAAATGTTCGGTCAACTATGCGGAATCTTAGAACAATTTTGGACAATGACCCTAATCTTAAAGGTCGCTTCAGAAAGAACAAGTTTTCGAGTGTCATTATCATATCAAAAGACGTTTTTTGGCTGTCTAAAAGGCATGAACCTAAAGATAGGATGCTAACTGATGATGATGAGTATGATTTAGCCGAATATCTTGATGTTGCCTATCACATGGAGAATTCCAAAAAAATTCTTCATGATATGCTCACTAACGTTGCTAACGACAATGCTTTTCATCCTTTATTGGACTACTTTGAAAGTCTCAAGTGGGATGGCACACCTAGAGTTGAAAGACTAGTCATTAACTATCTAGGGGCGGACGACACCAAACTTAATAGAGCCATAACGAAAATCTTCTTGGTTGGGTGTGCTGCTAGAGCCTATGAGCCAACCATTAAATTGGATTATTGCTTTGTGTTTGCTGGAGAAGAAGGTATTGGTAAGTCTTCTTTACTCAAAATACTCGGTGGCGATTACTACCTTGATACTCCATCTATTGCAGGTAAGGATGGTGTCCTGCAGTTACAAGGTTATATAATAGCTGAAATCTCAGAACTAGCAGGGTATAAAACTGCTGAAGTTGAATACATCAAAGGTTTCATCACGAGAACCAATGATATCGTGAGGAAGCCTTATGGGCGGAACTATGAAAATTATGTGAGGCAATGTGTCCTATGTGGTACAACAAACGAGACTAATTTTCTCAGAAGCCAAAACGGAAATCGCAGGTTCTTAATCATAGTTTTGAACAAGACCAAGAGACTTGAGGAGTTAAAATCAACAGCGGATGTGAGGAAGGCTCTCATGGCTATTCGTGACCAAGTTTGGGCTGAGGCTATCCACATGTATAAGACGGAACTCAAAACTGGAAAGTTCAATCTCTACTTGAATGAGGAATTAGAAGCGTTGGCTAGGGTGGAACAAAAGAACCACAATGTTAATGCCACTAACCCAATTTACACCAGTCTTGATATCTTTCTCAAAACTCCTATAACGGATAATTGGGATGAGTTGGATACTAAGGGGCGAAGGTCTTATTACCATGGTGACATTACACCTAGAGATGGCAAGGTTCAGCGTAAAAAGATGTGTGCTATGGAATTTCTGACGGAATATCATAACTATAACAAAGAGGATAAATCCTATAGGACGATGGCAGGTAATGTCAATAATTGGATGAAGAGCGACCATCCCGATTGGAAACATCTTGGCAGGGTAGAGCATCCTTTATATGGTAGGGTGGATACCTTTGAGTGCATATCTTCTACTGATGCTACTGAGGATAAGGTGGCTGATAAAGTACCCGATAAGGTGGCTGATAAAGTACCCGATAAGGTGGCTGAGACAGCTACTAAAACCACTGAAGGCGCTGTAATTGAAGTCCCTACCCGAAAGGTTAATGAACTTTCATTTATAGACGAGGATGACTTATAAATTCGGACGAAGTGACGAACCTTCTCTTGGGGGTTCGTCATTCTGAAACACCGATGTACACTAGCTTTGGACGAAGTGACGAACTTGACTAAGTATTTTCAAACTTTTGAAAAATAAAAAAAAAGATAAAGGACTAGACATGGTAGATATAGAAATATATATTACTTATAAAATGTTGCGAAAAAGGTTCGTCAGGTTCGTCAGTTCGTCTAATCCCAGTGTTTATCGGCCTTTGATTTGACGAGCTATTTTTAGGGGTTCGTCAGTTCGTCAAAATAACATTAATAACGCCAGTTATGGCTAAAAAAATTTAAAAAAATGAAAAAGACAATGGATTTTATTGATAGCGAAGCCAAAAGGCTATTCGCTATGCCAACATTTAATGTGGCAAAAAAGAGAGTGGACAATGATTTTGAGACTCTCATGACCAAAGAGGAACATGAAGCAGAAGACCACTTACGCAATGAATTATATTCAATTTTTGCTGAGTATTTAAAGAACAAAGGCGTTTACAATGAAAAGAGACATGAAGTCCCCATTATAATAGCGCTTAACCTGCGGAAGTTTTATCATATCCTAACGGAGATGTTGTATTCCGACCATTGCAGGGAATGCCCCCATTTGAAAGCACGCTACGAATCGGTGTTTAAGGGGTATTGTGAGATTCTTGAGCAATTGGGATTACTCGTGGAGGTTGAACAAAAGTCTGAAGTTCCTGCTACTACTGAACAAAAAGATTGAGTATGCTTAGAAAAAACGCTAACTTTAAACCGAAGGCTCGTAGAGCAAGTGCTAATAGAACTAGCACCAATAACTCCAAACCAAAGAAAAGCCGTAAAGACTATCATGATGAGGAGTATAATCGCTTGTTGCAATCAAAAAGGTGGAGATTGCTTCGGAAGCAGGTTCTTGAGGAGAACAAGTGCTTGTGTCGTAGATGCATGGAGCAAGGCAGGGTGTCTTTGGCTACTACCATACACCACATAACGCCAGTGCAATGGGGCGTTAGCCTCAGAGAGAAAGAAAGACTTGCCTTTGATAGAAACAATCTTATGCCTTTATGTGACGAGTGTCATAAGGAAGTTCATCGTACAATGGGCAAGCAAACTCTTAAGGCTAATCAAGCTAAACTCAAGGCTTACTTAGATGATTTTCGTGAAAGATTTCTTGAATGAAAGATTTTAGAAAAAGGGGGTAGCGTTTTTAATCGGAGGGTGTTTTCCTAGTAAAGCACGTCTGCTCTCTTTTTCTCACGAGAGTGAATATGGTATTAATATTAACAAATAAAAAAATATGAAAAGAAAACAACTTGTTGAGCTAGCTAATGAGCGCAAGGCTCAGTTCCTAGACGAATTGCGTAAAAGTGGTGGTGTGATAACCATAGCACTTAAAGCCATTAATGTTTCTTCGGTACGCTACTACAAATGGGTAGAAACGGATGAGGAATTCAAGGCTAAAGTTGAGGCGTTGCTTTCAGAACTTAAGGCAGAAAATACGCCAGTTCTGATTATTAACGCCAATAAGTCCCAAGTGAAAAAATGGGAAAAGGAAATCCGTAATAGTGTAAACATCCCTGCAGGTGACTTACCACTACTACGAAGAAGATTATCGTATGTTTCCGATGTGTCTGCGGTGTTTGAACAATGGGGAATTAAGGCTAAGGCTTCAGATTGCTCTAACGCTACCCTATCATCTTTCTGCTCAGTTGCCAAAATTATGGAAACGGCATTGAATGATTTGGATGTTGCGATTAACTCCATTAGGGATAGAGAAGGCAAGCGTAAATTCACGTTTGACATTACTGCCCAGCCTATGGAGAAGAAAATAGTTAAACTATAATCTATTGTGCCATGACTCAAGAGGAAATTAGGTATCTAACGGAGTTAAAAACTGATACGGCATTGTGGCTCTCTGATTATAAAGATGAGTTATTCTCTAGGTATAAGTTGGCTCTAGTTAATACAGATAAACGCATTGCGGAATATGTGGCTATGGTTATCGCTAATCCCGATAGCCATAACCTTTATGAGCTATTAAAACTGAAGCGCTTCTTCGATATGCTAGACGGCTACTACTGGGATGAAAATGGAGTACATAAGTTCCTCAACTTTTGTGAATCAGA
>JAJQAI010000213.1 GCA_021203915.1 Prevotella sp.
ACAATATATATACTAGGTGTTTAATTTCCTATATTTTTAACTAATTAATATATATATATATATATATGAGTATACAATCAAGAAAACAGGCAAAAAGCATTGCCGCAAACAATTAGATTATGAATAATCAGATGTTTGATCTTAGTAGCAAGTTATCTGATGAGATGAAGAATTGGAAGCCGAAAGAAGAAACGGTACAATAGGTGCAACAAAGCTTTAATGACGATAGAGATAAATTTAGAAGTATTGGGAGCTTTACAAAAAAAGATGAAGAATTTGATTAGAAATCAGCTGATTTGTCTAATAAGCTCGACAATCTAAATAACATGTCGTTTAATGGTGCGTTTAGTACCGCAAAAAATCTCGGATTAAGTGAATTTACGTGGAAAGGTAAGAAATACACAACGGAGACGAAGGAAGAACAGGATAGGAGATTGGCATCATCTAGTGGTGGTAGCACTAATACTGGCGCGAATAGTAATTCGAGTAGTGGATTATCTAGTCAAGAAACGATAGGTTAGAGAGAGAATCGTCCAACGTTAGTTTATGGAGATCTTCCAGACTAGTTTAATTATGGCTCTAGTTTTACAAATAAAAATTTCAACGGTCAAATAGGATATAATGTATCATAGGACTTCGATACTGCACTCAGTTCGAGGAATCTTAAATACGTGGAGGGTCCATATATTAATGGTAAACAATACCATTATATTATAAGAACAAATGGCAATAAACCTAAGGGGAACGCTCTTTATAATAAAGAAGATATAGTTTATTCTGGCACGGGGGCACTAGGCAAGAATCTTCATTTTTCACGATATGTCCCGTCAAGACGTTCCGGCGGCAAATTCCCAGTTTTCCGCAACGGTGGTATAATAGGATTAATTTAATTAATTATGAACGAACAAATACAACAGTACGCAGCCCAAATACTTCAGGCTGCGATGCAAGGAGACGAGAAGGCGCAACAGATGGCCTTACAGACCATTGGTGTTGGTCTTCAAGTTATGGCTCAACAACAACAGCAACAAGGAGCTCAAGTTCAAGCTGCTAAATTTGGAGCCAAATTAGATTACGTAAAGCACCTTCGGGGTGAGTGCCCGACCGGTTATGAGATGCAATATTTCAAAGCTGGTGGTCAATTATGCAAGAAGTGCGTAAAAAAGCAGAATGGTGGTAACATGAAGAACAAGGCCACTACTGCTATTGGAGAAGATGCGATTAATGAGTTTAGGTGTGGTTCTAAGATGAGGAAGCATGCTGTTGGCGGAGCGGTAAACAGTAAAGAGATGCCAAACGGTTGTCCCTGTAAAAAAAAAAAATAAGTAAGGGGCAAGAAGGGCTAAAACCAACATAGAACGGGGGTTCTACAGATAAACGATATGGATGGGCTTTTTCAAATAGATAGACTCCACAGCAAGAGATCCAAAGACTAAAGAGAGAGCAAAGTCCAATGTATCAAAGTGAGCAGGAGCTACATAAACAACAACAGCAACGGCAACAGGCAATTAATGGATCTTATTAGAATAACAAGATGCTGATGGGACAAAGTGGATTAGATACGAATGAGGCTGCAAGACAGAAGGCTCAACAACAAACCGATTCCATTAATGTTAAAGCTAAAGAACTTGATAATGAAAAGATAAAGAAAGCCATACAAATTGCAAGAAAAATTAATAATGAGTCAGCTGCTAGAAGGACTGCTCAACAGATAAATGATAAGATGTTAAAAGGTCAGGAAGGAACTGCCTTGCCTGTAGTCGCACCATGGAATGATCCATTAGCAATTCAACATTATGGTAAGACATCTTATGGATATGGGTCAGAAGGCACAATGATGCGTGATAATGCTGGTAATGTTTATTGGAGGGACATAGAGTCTAAAGCACCATTAGCTGAACCAATTGTAACATACGGATATGGTGCTGCTCGCTCTCCTTATGCAATTGATGACGAAGCAGGATTGCAGCCAGCTTGGTTAAAAAACACACAGTAGAATAAAAGTAAAAGTAAGAAGAAATGATATTAAGGTGGCAAAAAGGTAATAAGAACGACATTGATCCCGGATTTAACAGATTAGCCAGAAAGGACAGTGTTAACAGAGATCCAGGATTCGATAAAGTATCCGGGAAACGAGTTGGTAATGATCCTGGATTTGTAAGCGAAGGAGAAAAGATAAGAAATAGAATTGCCGAAATAAACAAAAAGAGATTAGAAGAGGCAAGGAAACGGGTACAAGAGGAAAAGAAAGAGAAATTCCAGTCTGGTGGAGATTTCTCCAGGTATTTTGCTGTATATGATGGCGATTCTTCTAAATCGAGAAAAACGTCAAAGGATTTCATTAATTGGGACAAATACCAATCTCCATTAAATTACTCGGATTTCCCTTATTCAGACATACAGGAACTTGTTACCGAAAAGCCTAAAGAAGGTATATGGATTGAAGGTTTAAAGGGATACGATGAATAAAATCTTTATTTATGACAACATGCGAAGTCGGGTTGAACTTAACGTTCCCGAAGTTCTTTTAGTAAAGGAATTTAGGGAATTACTTGATCCAAAGAGGAACAAGTGTAAGGAAG
>JAJQAI010000074.1 GCA_021203915.1 Prevotella sp.
ACGTATTACTATCTAGGAGGTCTTTAGTTGAGGTAGGCAAGGTGGGATCTGCACCGGCAAAAAAGCCAGTAGCCAAAAAGAAAGTTACATACACTAAAAAGCATAAATCCTCGGCTACAAGGCGAAGAAGATAAAAAGTTTTTTCTAGACATAAAAATAGGAGGTGCTTTATATGGATAATCGTAATAAAAATGATCTTGCGCTTGAAGAAGAAGCTAGACATAAGATGGTGGACGATGCTTTCCAAAAATTACTAGATAGCTATCTCTCAACGCGTCATAGAAAAAAGGTCGACATTATCACCAAGGCTTTCAATTTTGCAAGGAAAGCCCATGAAGGAGTGCGCCGACTCTCCGGAGAGCCATATATTATGCACCCCATTGCTGTAGCTCAAATTGCATGTTCTGAGATGGGACTTGGCTCCACAAGTATCAGTGCTGCACTGCTACATGATGTGGTGGAAGATACCGATTATACCATTGAGGATATTGAGAATCTTTTTGGAGAGAAAATAGCACAAATAGTTGATGGACTAACGAAGATTTCTGGCGGAATATTTGGAGAGCAGGCATCAGCGCAGGCAGAGAATTTTAAAAAACTTCTTCTTACCATGAGTGAGGATATCCGGGTTATTCTAGTTAAAATCTGTGACCGCCTCCATAATATGCGCACCTTGGCTAGTCAGCCGGCTAACAAACAATATAAGATTGCAGGAGAGACCTTATATATTTATGCCCCGCTGGCTAATAGATTAGGACTCAATAAGATAAAGTCAGAATTAGAGAACTTAAGTTTCCGCTTTGAACATCCAGATGAGTTTAAGGCCATTGAAGATAAACTAGCAGGTACAAGAGAGGTGCGTGACACACTTTTTGCTGATTTCACAGCTCCCATACGTACTGCCTTAGATAAGATGGGATTAGAGTACGAGATAAAAGCTCGTGTAAAAAGTCCTTATTCCATTTGGACAAAGATGCAAAATAAGCATCTTCCATTTGACCAAATATATGATATTTTAGCCGTTAGGATAGTTTATGTTCCAAACCCTAGAGAGGAAGAAGTCAATGAATGCTTTAAAATATATGTTGCCATAAGTCAGATTTATAAGTCACATCCAGACCGTCTAAGAGATTGGGTTAATCACCCCAAAGCTAATGGTTATCAAGCCCTTCATGTAACCCTAATGAGTAAACAAGGTCAATGGATAGAGGTTCAAATACGTTCTGATAGGATGGATGAAATGGCGGAGCAGGGCTTTGCAGCACATTGGAAGTACAAGGATGGGGACGACATAGCAGATGACGATAGCGAACTAAACAATTGGCTGCGCACTATTAAGGAAATACTAGATGATCCTCAACCGGATGCTATGGATTTCCTTGATGTTATTAAGCTAAATTTATTTGCCTCGGAAATCTTTGTCTTCACCCCCAAAGGTGAAATAAAAACTATGCCAGCCGGTTGTACTGCCCTTGATTTTGCTTTTCAGATACATACTTTCTTAGGAAGTCATTGTATTGGAGCTAAAGTGAATCAAAAACTTGTACCTTTGAGCCATAAACTTCAAAGTGGAGATCAAGTAGAAATCCTTACATCCAATTCTCAACATGTTCAACCCTCATGGATAGACTTTGTTTCAACTGCAAAAGCTAAAGCCAAGATACAAGCAATTCTTCGTCGTGATGCTAGAGAAACGCAAAAAAAAGGAGAAGAAATCTTTAATGAATTCCTGGCAAAGCATTCTATGGAACCGACCTCAGCGATTTTGGATAAATTCTGTAAACTTTATGAAGTTTCACGACATGAGGAGTTCTTAAGAGCTTTGGGAAGCAAAAACATAATTCTTAGTGATAAGGATATTGACGAAATTAGTGGGAAAAAGAAGCAGAATGTCTCTGGAAGACTTCGTAAACTAGTGCCATTCATTGGTAAAGAAAAGAAGAAAGAAACCGAACCGACTCCTCAAGATTATTTTGTTGTAAAGGAAGGCTTTAACCGAAAGAAGCCTATTATCATGACTGAGGAGAATATATCTCAATTTGTATTCCCTAATTGTTGTCACCCAATTCCCGGAGATGATGCTCTTGGTTTTATTGATAGTGAGAATCACATAGAAATTCATAAACGTTCGTGTCGCGTTGCAATGAGACTTAAGTCAAGCTATGGAAATAGGATTCTTGATGCTAAGTGGGACATGCATAAGACGATGCTTTTCGATGCTACGATATCCATTCGAGGGATTGACCGTATTGGTATTCTTAATGATGTTACTAAAGTGTTATCAGGGGAATTAAACATAAATATTCATAAGATAGTTCTTTCTTGTAATGATGGTATTTTCGATGGTATTTTCGACTTGCGTGTTCATGATAGGGAAGAAGTAAATTATATAATGTCAAAGTTAAAAGTTATTGAGGGTCTACAAGAAATAAAGCAGAACGTTTGATATTTTTTGTGAGAAAACTAAAGATGGGGAAAACTTTTTTGCCCCATTCAACTTAAAACCCTATCTTTGCTTTTGAGATAACCCCTAAAAAATAAAAAAGTCAATTTCTTAAAACCTTTTATCTCCTATGAAAAAG
>JAJQAI010000260.1 GCA_021203915.1 Prevotella sp.
ATTTATATATAAGAGATTTCTTATATTCTTTAAGTGATTCTATTTGTTTATTTAGATTATCTATTAGTGAATTAATTTCAGAAGTCTTGAAATCAAGGAAAGTAGCAATTTTACTCTGCTCAAGTGTAGGAGGAATGGTTACTTTAAAATTAGCGAAATTGTCCATAGATATTTCTTTGAAAGTAGTTCCAGAACCATATAGTTCAAATTGTTCGGTAAAAACAGACAAGTAATAATAATAGAATAATGAGTTAGCGTCACTATGAGGTATACAACTGATACAACCCTGATTTGTGCAGAGTGGAACCTCACAAATTGAGACAGTCCCAATAGGTGCTCTTTTCGAGAAAATAATGCTGCCTTTGTCAACAATAGTCGCGCTACATGAATCATATCCTAATTGAGAAATATTTCTTTTCCCTTGATTCACAAATTTATCTTGAGTCTTAAAATCTGCAGGCGTTACCCAAATTATATCACCATCCCAATTAGCTGGACTATTGCTGTCAGGTGTTGCCCCAGCACATAGTGTAAAAAGTCTTTTAATTCCAGCCAAATTCCAATTTTCAGGTATCTTGCCAATCCAATCGACACCGCTATCTTTCATTAAAGAATGTTCCATCAAATTTGTCTCCATTATTTATCTTCACTATCTTTTAATAGTTCTTTCATAAGTTCGTTTTCTTCACTCATGAGCTTTTTAATTTCTTCATATATCTCGTCAGAACTTCTAGGAGCGACATATTTATAAAACACTCTAGTGAAAGGAATTTCATAGCCAATCTTATCCTTACTTCTATCCATATACGCTAAAGGATTAAAAGGGAGAACTTCTCTTTCAAAGTATTCATCGATATCTTCATCTAAAGGAATACTCTCTGTATCTGTTTTTCCTTTTGTGGGTTGTTTCTGGCCTTTCTTTAAAATGAGATTACCTTTCTCATCTGTTAAAGCGGTCTCCACGGTGACTTTAGTGTAGCCAAAGTAGTCATTATCAAAAACTTTACTCTCCACCACCGCATCACCAGCATTAAGCGTTTCATCTTTAAAGTCGTTATAAGCGGTCACAATAAGATCAATGCACTCATTGCTTAAATCCACTCTCTTATTACCAATATTTTTTCTTCTTTTAACAAAACATTTACTGGCGTCAATAAGCTGGACTTTCTCTTTTCTATTTGGAGCTTTATTTTTACTAATAACCCAAATGTAAGTACTTATACCGGTGTTATAAAATAAATCCGTAGGAAGCTGAATTATGGCTTCTAGTAGGTCTCCATTAATAACGTATCTTCTTATTTCAGAGGGCCCACTTCCCGCGTCTCCATTAAACAAGGATGATCCATTTTGAATAATAGCCATTCTTCCTGAGTCTTCTTTAAGCTTACTAATGCCGTTAAGAAGGAAGAGCATCTGACTATCGCCAATATTAGGAAGGCCTGGTCCAAAGCGGCCCAAATCCCCAAGTTTGTGCTCATCTTCTACTGCTTCTTTAGAGCTCTTCCAGTCAATTCCAAAAGGAGGATTAGAAATAATATAGTCAAAGGTATAATTAGTAAACTGATCTTCTGATAAGGTGTTACCAAGTTTCATCCCTTCCGAGTTACCGCCTTTAATAAGCATATCGGATTTAGCAATAGCATATGTCTCAGGATTAAGCTCCTGACCAAAGCACTTTACCGTGGACTCAGGATTGATATCACTAATAAGTTCAGTAAGGCAGCCAAGCATCTGACTAGTGCCCATCGCCATATCATAAGCGGTTTTATCCACTGGATTTACTTTCATATCTTCTTTTTCAGGAGCGACAAGAAGCTCGGTCATGAGGTAGATAATATCTCTTGATGTAAAGTGAGCTCCAGCCTGCTCATCATAGCTCTCTGAGAACTTTCTAATAAGCTCTTCAAATATATTTCCCATATCAGCGGAGGTTATTTTTTCAGGGGACATATCTCCTTTTTCTGAGCAAAATTCACTAATAATGATGTAGAGAAGGTTGTTTTCAGCAAGTTTATTTATCTCATCAGTAAATTTAAAGCAGTTAATAATATCTTTGACGTTATCAGAATAACCAGCAATATAATCTTCAAAGTTTTCTTTGATATTATCTGGATCCGCATTTAATCTATCAAAATCAAATTTAGAAGTGTTATAGAATTGGTAGCCAGAGGCTTCGCAGAGTCTTTTATTACGTAATGATTCCACGGCTATCCCCTGCTTATCTATTTCTACTTTCTTATCTAAGACTGCTTGTTTAGTTTTCTTTAAAGCATCATCAAATCTTTTAAGCACAGTCATAGGTAAAATGACTTTTCCATATTCATGGGGCTTATAAAGTCCATAGATGTTAGTGGCTATTTCCCAAATAAGATTAGCCTTTTCTTGAATGTTTTTGTTCGTTTGTTCTTGTCTTTTACTGAGTTCCATAATTTTGCTCCTTTGTTTTATTCTATCATAGATAACCTTCCGTTATCTATGGTCTATAATGGATGTTCTGTTTTTAGTATAATCGATTACGATACTTCATTTAATTTAACAATCAAATTAGTTTTTAATAGAGCCTC
>JAJQAI010000075.1 GCA_021203915.1 Prevotella sp.
TATATCTTTTTCCTATCCACAAAAGCCATCAACGTTAGCATATAAAGAGAAGAATGAATAGGTGTTATATAGAGTACCAAAGAACTTTCTTCTTACCTCATCCACACCAGAGGGGTCAAATTTTAGATTATCCCAAGGAGAGGAATTTGTTAGCATATAAAAACGCACAGCATCGGGGCCATATTCCTCCAAAGTCTTAAATGGATCAACGGCATTACCCAAGCGTTTGCTCATTTTGTTTCCTTTGGCATCTAAAACGAGTCCACTTGAAATAACATTTTTAAAGGCGATGCTATCAAATACCATTGCAGCAATTGCATGAAGGGTGAAAAACCATCCACGTGTTTGGTCAACACCTTCATTGATAAAATCAGCAGGAAAGGCCTTCTTCTTATCTATAACATCAGCATTCTCAAAGGGATAGTGTACTTGTGCATAAGGCATGCTACCTGAGTCAAACCATACATCAATAAGGTCTAGCTCACGCTTCATAGCCTTACCTGTTTTACTTACTAATATTATATTATCAACATATGGACGGTGAAGGTCTATTCGTTGATAGTTTTCTTTTGTATAATCACCAGGCAAAAAGCCTTTATCTTTAAGAGGGTTGGTCTTCATAAAATTGGCCTTAACGCTCTTTTCGATTTCTTGATAGAGCTCTTCTAAAGAACCAATGCAAACCTCATTACCATCTTCATCACGCCAAACCGGAAGAGGTGTTCCCCAGAATCGAGAACGGCTCAAATTCCAATCATTAAGATTTTCTAGCCAATTTCCAAATCTCCCAGTACCAGTTGATTCGGGCTTCCAGTTAATGGTTTTGTTTAACTCTACCATCCTATCCTTACAAGCAGTGGAACGTATAAACCAAGAATCTAGTGGATAGTAAAGAATAGGTTTATCAGTACGCCAACAATGCGGATAGTTATGAGTATGCTTTTCTATTTTAAATGCTTTGCCTTCTTGCTTTAGATCCATGCATAGTGTAACGTCGAGCGTTTCATCACTATCTTTTAGATTATCATCATAAGCATTCTTAACATAATGACCAGAATACTTTGTCCACTTTTCTAGGTTCACATGTTTTTTGACAAAGTCCTCATCTAAATCCTCTACTAAATAATATTTACCTTCTAAGTCAACGATTGGACGTGTTTCACCTTTTTTGTTGTTAAGTATGATTGGAGGAACGCCTGCTTTTTTAGCAACCAAGGCATCATCAGCACCAAAGTTAGGTGCTATATGAACAATTCCTGTTCCATCTTCGGTTGTAACGTAATCTCCTGGTATTACCCTAAAAGCACCCTCACTAGCGGGATGAATTAGTGGAAGGAGTTGCTCATAATGCATTTCAAGAAGATCTTGACCCTTATAACGAGCAACTATTTCGTAAGGAATTATTTTATCACCCTTTTTATAATCTTCTAAACTAAGACTTTCACCTTCTTTATTAAAATACGCCTCAAGGCGGGCCTCAGCCATTACAATAGTAATTTTTTCACCACTATAAGGGTTATAGGTGCGAACAGCGACATAGTCAATATTTGGGCCGACGCAAAGCGCTGAGTTAGCCGCCAAAGTCCATGGTGTGGTTGTCCAAGCTAGAAAATAAGGATTTCCCCAACCCGTCATCTCAGGTTTAGAATCTTTTATCAAAAATTGGGCAGTTACCGTTGTATCCTTAACATCGCGATAGCATCCTGGCTGATTTAGTTCATGACTTGAAAGTCCAGTACCTGCAGCAGGTGAGTATGGTTGTATGGTATAACCCTTATAAAGCAGTCCTTTGCTGTAGAGTTGCTTTAGGAGCCACCAAACGCTTTCTATATATTTATTGTCATATGTAATATAAGGATTGTCCATATCAACGAAATATCCCATCTTCTCAGTTAAATCTCTCCACTGAGCGGTATATTTCATCACATTTTCTCTACACCTTTGGTTGTAATCCTCAACTGATATGTAGCGAGAGGATTCCTTATTGTCAATATCTGCCTTAGTTATTCCAAGATCTTTTTCAACACCAAGTTCAACGGGAAGTCCGTGTGTATCCCATCCTGCCTTACGCGCAACATGGTAGCCCTTCATCGTCTTATAGCGATTGAAGGTATCTTTTATGGTACGTGCTAGTACGTGATGAATTCCAGGTTGTCCATTTGCAGAAGGTGGTCCCTCATAAAAAACGAACTCTTGGCTAGTCTCACGCATTTCCATAGATTTATGGAATACATCGTCTTTATTCCATCTATCTAGTATGTCCTTACTTGTTTTAGTAAGATCTAAACCATTATGCTCAGCAAATTTGTTGGCCATAAGTGTAATATTATGTAAAATGCCTCTAAAACCCTATAAAAAGGAGAAGTAAGCTTAAAAAGCTACTTGTATCTTTAAAGAGAGCAAAAATTCCTTTTTCTTCTTAAAAACCACGGTAATTCCCCAACAAATAGGGTAGGTTTCTTAAAAAGTTGCCGGCAAAGGTACTTTCTTTTTGTAATATTGCCAAAGAAATGAAGCAAAACTCTAGAATCATCACTTTTAAAAAGTTGATTTTAGATG
>JAJQAI010000060.1 GCA_021203915.1 Prevotella sp.
ATTTATTACCTTTGCAATATTAAAAAAGATTCTCTATACTTTTTCTAAAGTGCTAACTTCACAACCAACTTTTTAGTTAAAGAGCTATGAAAGATTTTCTGAAATACACTTTTGCCACCTTTTGTGGCATGGTGCTTTTCTTCGTCATCACAGGTCTTGTTGGTGCTTTTTGTATTCTAGGCATTCTTTTTTCAGAAAAAGGCTCATCTAAAGTTAGCGATAACTCTGTACTAGTAATAAATCTCTCAGGAGAGATTCTTGAAAGAGAGGATGAAACTCTTCTTTCTAAGTTTAGTGGAGCTGCTCCTAGAGTTATTGGCCTAGAGGATATTCTTTCTGCAATTAATAAAGCTAAAACTTTAGATGAGATAAAAGGTATATACATTCGAAGTGGCGTTCTTTCATCTGATTCTTACGCTTCGCTTGAGGCTATAAGGGATGAGCTCTTAGAGTTTAAAAAATCGGGCAAATGGATTCTTTCCTATGCAGATGTTTATACTCAAGGCACTTATTACGTGTGTTCGGTAGCTGATAAAGTTCTTCTTAATTCTACGGGGCAACTTGATTGGCATGGAATATCCTCTCAACCCATATTCCTAAAAGATTTTTTAAAGAAATTCGGAGTTAAAATTCAACTTGCCAAGGTTGGCACTTATAAAAGTTCCCCCGAAAGATATACTGCTGATAAAATGAGTGATGCCAATCGTGAGCAAGTTACAGCTTACGTTAGGGGTATATGGGAAAACATTCTTAAGGATGTTTCAAAGGATAGAGGAGTAAGTCCAAAAGACCTTAATCAATATGCAGATAGTTTGATTCTTTTTGCCACGTCCGAAGATTATCTAAAGTTAAATCTTATAGATACTCTTGTTTATGCTAGCGGGGTTAAAGAAGAAATAAATTCTTTGCTTGGGCAAGATAAAAATAAGGACATTAATTTTGTAAGCCTAAGCGATGTAAAGGAAGTTAAAAGTAATACCTCAGGTAAAGAAATAGCTGTTTATTATGCTTTTGGCGAGATTGTTGAAAGTGAGGATTTAGGTCTAATATCTGGCTCCAACCAAATAGTAAATAAAAAAGTATGTGAGGACTTAAAACGTCTTAGGGATGATGATAAGGTTAAAGCCGTTGTCTTAAGAGTTAACTCCGGTGGTGGAAGTGCTTTTGCCTCAGAGCAGATATGGCACTCAATCCAAATGCTTAAAGAAAAGAAGCCCGTTGTAGTTTCTATGGGTGGTATGGCAGCCTCTGGTGCATATTACATAAGCTCTATAGCTTCATATATTGTAGCCCAAAGGTCAACACTAACGGGAAGCATTGGTATTTTTGGGATGTTTCCAGATTTTAGTGAGCTACTCACAAAAAAGCTAGATATAAAATTTGACTATGTCTCCACCAATAAATATAGTACTTTTGGTGCTTTGTCACGTCCTTTTAATGCCGAGGAGATGAGCTACATAGAAAAGTATATTACGCGTGGTTATCAACTCTTTTTAGAAAGAGTAGCTCAAGGAAGAGGTATGACTCCTAATAAAGTTGATAGCATAGCACAAGGTCGTGTATGGATTGCTGGTGAGGCTAAAAGAGTTGGCCTAGTAGATACTTTAGGAGGAATAGATGTGGCAATAAAAAAAGCTGCAAGTCTATCTCATCTTAAAAATTATCACACTAAATCCTATCCTGAAAGAAAAGATTTCCTTGATCTTCTTATGGAAGAACTCTCTAGCGATAAAAAGATAGATAGTAGGATGCAAGAGCTCTTAGGAGAATATTATGAGCCACTTTATCTACTAAGCAAAATAAACTTAAGGAACTCCTCACAGGCAAGAATACCTTTTATAGTCAATATTAAATAAGATGGAAAAGGGTTTCGTTAAGATAAAGGGATGGATGATCGGTTTTAGCTGGTGCTACGGTGGTGTAGTTAGGCTTAGGAATTTCCTTTTTGATAAGGGAATACTAAAGAGTAACCGTTTTAAAATTCCTATAATCTCAGTTGGAAACATCACCACTGGTGGTTCAGGCAAAACCCCATTTGTTGAATACCTTATTAATCTTTTAGAAGAAAACTTCCAAGTAGCAGTCCTTAGCAGAGGATATAAACGAAAAAGTAAAGGGTATGTCTTAGCAAAGAAAGACACAAAGATTTTTGAGCTTGGTGATGAGGCTTATTGGCTTAGAAAGAAACATCCTGAAATTCACGTTGCAGTTGATAAAAATCGTTGTCATGCAATAGAGAAAATAATAGGGGATGAAATAACTTCTAATACAGATGTAATCCTTCTTGACGATGCTTTTCAACATAGGTATATCACCCCAGGAATAAGTATTCTTCTTATTGATTATCACCGACAATTAGTTAATGATAAACTCCTGCCTGCAGGGCACTTGCGCGAGCCAAAATCGGGTATAAAAAGAGCTGATATTGTGATAATAACAAAATGTCCAAGGGATCTTCAACCTTTAAGACACAGTGTTATCGCTAAATCTATGAATCTATTACCCAAGCAACAACTATATTTTGCAACGCTGGAATATGGAGCACTTAAGCCCGTATATTATGGAGTAGAACGCGAGCTTGAAAGTATTGATAAAGAAGATAATGTCATGCTACTTACAGGCATAGCCTTACCAGAGCAAATAATTTATGATATGAAGCCATATTTTAATAAGATTGCTCATGTATCATTCCCCGATCACCACCAATTTAGCAAAGATGACATAAAACGCATCAATCAAACCTATAGAGAGATGCCATATCCGAAAATCGTTATAACAACAGAGAAGGATAATATCCGTATGTTTGGTATGGAGGGAATCTCAGACGAAATACGACACAATATCTACATTCTTCCTGTTAAGGTTAAATTTCTAATGGGACAGGAAGAAGAATTCAATAACAAAATCATTTCTTATGTACGAGAAAATTCAAGAAACAGCATCTTGGCTAAGTCAAAGGATGACGACAAGTCCCAAGACAGCAATAATCTTGGGGACGGGCCTAGGACAACTAGCCACGGAAATAACTGATAGTTACGATTTTCATTACCAGGAGATACCAAACTTCCCCATTTCAACGGTAGAAGGACACTCCGGAAAACTAATTTTTGGAAAACTTGGTGGTGTAGATATTATGGCCATGGAAGGAAGATTCCATTTCTATGAAGGCTATAGTATGAAGGAGGTAACATTCCCTATTCGTGTAATGTATGAACTTGGAATCAAGACCCTATTTGTAAGCAATGCCGCAGGAGGAATGAATCCAGATTTTAAGATTGGTGATTTAATGATAATTACAGACCATGTAAACCTTTTCCCTGAAAGTCCACTAAGGGGTAAAAACTTTCCAACTGGCCCTCGCTTTCCTGATATGCATGAGGCATACGACAAAAAGCTTATAGCCCAGGCAGATGCTATTGCCAAAGAAAAAGGTATACGTGTTGTTCATGGCGTATATGTAGGGGTACAAGGACCTACTTTTGAAACTCCTGCTGAATATATAATGTACCATCGTCTTGGTGGTGATGCCGTAGGTATGAGTACCGTGCCTGAGGTAATAGTGGCCGTTCACTCAGGTATTAAAGTCTTCGGAATAAGTGTTATTACAGACTTAGGGCTAGAGGATAGTCCAGTGGAGGTAAGTCACGAAGAAGTACAAATAGCTGCTAATGCTGCACAACCCCGTATGACTGAAATCATGCGTGAGATGATAAAAAGAGCTGGTTAAAAAAATGACAGATATCTCTAAACTAGGGGAGTTTGGCCTTATCCATCACCTAACAAATGATATAAAGCCAAAGAACTCTTCCACAAAGCGTGGTATTGGTGATGATGCAGCTATTTTATCCTATAAGGATAAGGATATAGTTGTAACCACTGACATGTTAATGGAAGGGGTACACTTTGACCTTACCTATATAGATATGCAGCACTTAGGTTATAAGGCTGCAATGGTTAACTTTAGCGATGTTTTCGCTATGAATGCTCATCCCAAACAACTTCTTTTAAGCCTAGCTCTTAGCAAGCGCTTTAGCGTAGAGGATTTAGAGATGTTCTATAGCGGTTTACGTTTAGCGTGCAAAAAGTGGGATGTAGATATCATTGGTGGCGACACCACACCTTCTCTTACAGGAATGGCTATAAGTATTACCTGCATTGGGGAATGCCTAGAAGAAAAGGCCGTATGTCGTGACGGGGCTAAAGATACCGACCTTATATGCGTTAGTGGAGATCTAGGTGCAGCATATATGGGCTTGCAACTTCTAGAGCGTGAAAAAAGCGTATACTTTGAGCAATTAGAACAAGCAAAAAAGAAAAACGATAAGCTCTCTCTTGAAGCTTTATCCCATTTTCAGCCCGACTTTGCCGGAAAAGAATACCTTTTGCAGCGTCAACTAAAACCTGAGGCTAGAGGCGATATCATCTCTCAACTTCAAGCCTTAAACTTGCATCCCACATCAATGATTGATATTAGTGATGGACTAAGCAGCGAGCTCCTTCATATTTGTAAACAAAGTGATGTGGGTTGCAGAATCTATGAAAAGAATATTCCTATTGACTATCAGACAGCCGTAATGGCAGAGGAGCTAAATTTAAACCTTACAACCTGTGCCCTTAATGGTGGGGAGGACTATGAACTCCTTTTTACTGTGAGTATTGGGGATCTTGAAAAAATAAAGCAATTAGAGGATGTAAAACTCATTGGTCACATTACAAAAAAAGAACTTGGAAAAATACTTGTTACTCGTGACGATAACGAGTTCCCCCTAAAAGCTCAAGGATGGAATCCTTTGGTGGAATAAAGAAAGCTACTTTTTATAAAGTTTTTTCTATACCATAAGGAGTCCAAGAGATTTTCTTTTTTCTTACTTCTTTACGAATTCTATCGTTAAGCTTTATTTGCTCTTGATTTTTATAAGGGCGCTCATGATATAGATGTAGTGTTATTAAAGAATAACGACGTTGAAGCGCTTTAAGCCCTAAATTTATTAGACGTTCTCCAAACTCTCTATCCTCGCCCCCATAGTGCATCTTTTCATTAAAGCCATTAACCTTTAGAATATCCTCTTTCCATACAGAAGAATTACACCCATTCCAAGAAGCCGCGGCAGGAGTTAGAAAGTTTAGCACTTTCGAGTAAAGGGGACTTTTAAAAAGCTTAGTAGCTTTAAAGCTACGCCCAAGACCAAGACTCGAAAGGAACTTTAAGCTAAATGCCCTATGAGAGAGTATATCCTCTTTGGTAAGTAAGTCACTAATTTCTTTAGGTAAGCGAAAATATCCGCCAGAAAGAAAATACCCTTTTCTAGCGCTTCTAAGGTGAGAGGCTATAAAGTCCTCTCTTGGGATACAATCTTGATCTGTAAATATTAAATAATCACTTTTTGCTTCCACTACTGCCTTATTTAATATCTGAGTTTTTCTAAAGCCTTTATCCTCATGCCACACGTGTTTTAGAGGCAAAAGAAAAGAATACTCCTTAATAAGACGAAAAGTATCATCCTTTGAGCCATCATCGGCTATTATAATCTCATCTGCTTTAAGGCTTTGAGAAAGATATCCAATAAGAGTTTTCTCAAGCCAAACGGGGTTATTGTAGGTAGAAATTATTACTCCAACTTTAAAGTGTGGCCTTTCCATAAATAAAGAAAACTTTTTTACTGCTCTTTAAAAAGGTTCTTATCCCTTTTGATAAAGGCACGCATCTTTTCAAATCTATCTAGGCGACGAATAACCATTTCCGCGGTTTCATCGGGATTCCATCCTCGTATAATGGCATAATGTCTAACGATTTCTTTCATAAGTTGTCTATCATGCGTTATACGCTTAAGATTATCTATACAGTCACTTTTAGTTATTTCGGAGGAGAATCTAGAGCGATTAGTGTCAATAAGAGTAAAAGCTAACTCATCGTCTATAGTTTTTTCATAAAGGATATTTGTTAGGTTAAGATCACCATGAAGAACGCCACCCAAGTGAAGAGAAACTAAAAACTTAGCTAGCGAATCAATAATAGTAGTATCAAGTGTCTCTTTTTCTTTAAGACTCTCTAGGGAGGGAAAATGGAAAAACTCTGAAATAAAAAAGCCATCTCTAAAAAGTAAGTGATGTTTAATTTCTATAAAACCAATCTCTTTGGGGGTATTAAAGCCTTTTTCTCTTAATTTCCTAGCATATATGTATGCACGCTCTGCCTTTGATTTTCTAAAAAAGGTGTACACAATACGTTGAATAAGTATAGGAATTTTGTAGCGTTTAACAACAAGGGGTTCACCATTAAAGGTAAATAACTTTACTACGTTGCGCCCCTGAAAAAGAACCTTACCTTCAGAATCAAAAATCTTAGGTACACTCTTTATAAATTCCCTATAATCTTCCCTGCTTACTACTCTCATAAAAGAAAAAATATTCACCTTTTTACAACTCTTCCGTTTTCTACTTTGTACTCCCGATTAAATTCTTCTCTAGTTCGCTTCCAACGATCATGAGTCCAAAAATAAAATCTAGGATCTTTTTTAATTGATTCCTCTAAAAGAGAAAAGAATCTTTTTGTTATCTCAAACTCTGGTAATTTATTAGGCTCTTTGGTAATAAGGCGATAAGTATAGACATACTTTCCACGCTCTTTTCGTTGCATATCAATATAAAACACCGCATTGTTCATTTTTCTCATAATACGCTCTCCACCTGTAAATACCGGAGTATCATGAGAAAGGAAATCTAGCCATAGATGAATATTGGTATACTTTGGTGCTTGATCAGCAATATATCCAAATAATGTCATCCTACCTTGCCCTTTATACTTTAAAAGATAACGTGGTACGTCCGATTTTGGAACGCAAACTCCTTTAAAGTTTTGGCGAAGTTTAAGGAATAAACGGTCAAAAATAGCGCTATGCATTGGATGATAAATAAGACCGCAAATAGCATCATCCCCATAACGCTTTAGTCCAAGTGCTGAGGCAGAAAGAAGTTCCCAATTACAATAATGCCCTAGAATACCTGCACAGGTCTGCCCCTCATCGAAGCACTCTTCAACTTCATCTAAGCCAACTAACTCTAAATGCTTTAAGAGTTCATTTTCGCTAACGCTAAGAAGTTTTATAGTTTCTACAAAATAATCACAAAACCAATGATAAAAGCCCTTTTCAATTTCTATGACCTCATCTAAAGTTTTTTCTTTAAAGGATGTAGTTATATTGCGACGTACTATTTTTCTTCTATAACGAACTACGTAATATACGATGATATACATAAAGTCCGAAAAAGCGTATAGTGCTCTATAAGGAAGTAAAGAGAACAAATAAAATATAGAGTAGACAATATTGTATAATATGTTATTCATCAAAAATATATTTTAGCTTTTTCCTATAGAGCCTGCATATCATTTAATTTCTTATAGTGACCATTTAGAGCTAGAAGCTCTTCATGAGTACCACGCTCAAGGATTTCTCCATCTTGAATCACGCAAATCTCATCGGCATTCTTAATTGTTGAAAGACGGTGAGCTATAGCTATTGTGGTACGTGTTTTCATTAGGTTCTCTAAAGCATCTTGAACTAGTTTTTCACTCTCTGTATCAAGAGCCGAGGTTGCCTCATCAAGGATTAGTATCGGTGGATTCTTCATAACAGCACGAGCTATGCTTAAACGCTGACGTTGACCACCAGAGAGTTTACTACCCCTATCACCGATATTTGTATCATAGCCCTTTTCTGTGGCCATTATAAAATCATGAGCATTGGCAATTTTTGCAGCAGCCTCAATTTCTTCTTGAGTTGGATTGTCAACACCGAAGGATATATTAGCTTTAAAAGTATCATTAAAGAGTATGGCCTCTTGATTTACATTACCTATTAAACTTCTTAGGTCATGAATATCCATATCCTTTACATTTATGCCATCAATTAAAACCTCACCCTCTTTTACATCATAATAACGAGGCATAAGGTCCACAAGGGTGGACTTTCCGCCACCACTTTGTCCAACTAAAGCTATGGTCTTTCCCTTTGGAATCGTTAGGTTTATTGAGTGCAACACCTCAACAGCTCCATAGCTAAAAGATACATTTTTAAGCTCTATCTTATCCTTAAATTCACTTACCCTAATGGGATTGTCCGCTAATTTTATATCGCTTTTTGTCATCAATATCTTATTAACTCTTTCCATTGAGGCTAGACCCTTTGGTATTTCATAGCTTGCCTTAGCAAATTCTTTTAATGGTGTGATAATACTATATAATATAACAAGGTAATATATAAATGTAGGGCCACTAAGGGTCATATCATTAAGCACAAGTGTACCACCAAACCAAAGTACTATAACTATCATTACCGTACCTAGGAATTCGCTCATTGGGTGGGCCATTTGCTGACGAACGTTTATACGAACAGTGTGGTCCATATACTCGGTGTTAACCTTATCAAAACGGCGATTCATCTTTTTTTCAGCACAAAAAGCCTTGATGATACGTAGCCCACTTAAAGTTTCTTCAACTTGACTCATCGTATCGCTCCAAAGTCTTTGAGCTAAAAGAGATTGACGTTTTAGTTTACGTCCAACAAAACCCATAAGCCATCCCATTGCAGGCACAAAGATTAGGGTAAACAAGGTTAACTGCCAACTAACTATCAAAAGGGTTATAAAATATGATATAATAAGAATTGGATTCTTAAATAATATATTAAGACCAGACATTATGGAACGTTCAACCTCTTGAACATCACCACTCATACGTGCTATAATATCACCTTTACGCTCTTCAGTAAAAAAGCCAAGAGGTAGGGATGTTATTTTCTCATATAGTTGATTACGAATATCTCTAACCACACCAACGCGAACAGGGACTATTGTTGCTGAAGAAAGAAAATATGCTCCCGTCTTTAAAAAAGTCATAAACACCATGACAAGACCAATGACAAGCAGTGTTGTGGCCTCCCCAACAGAGTCGATGAGCTGCCCAACATAATAATAAGCATTGTTAACGGCAACCTTATCAAGTGAGGCACTACCCCAATCCATCAATTGAAGTTTGTCCTGCTGCGTATCCACCTTAAAGAGAATCTGCAGGATTGGGATGATGGTCATAAAGGAGAAAATATTAAGTAGAGCAGAAAGAATATTGAACACTACTGTTAGAACCATATATTTCTTATATGGTGGCACATAGTTAAAAAGTATTCGCATGAACTCTCTCATCTTTCCCTATAAAGTTTTCTTTATGCTTTGTGATTGACTAATTTTGGTTGACTTCGTGAAATATTATTACTAGTGTTAATTGACTTTATTAAACATTGTAAGGAAATAAAGTTGTCTATTCAATGATTTCCCAATAGCCTTTTCTATTGCTGCCTACACGACGGACAACACCTTGTTCTTTAAGCAACTTAAGGTATTTTTTTACCATTCTGTCGGAAACATTGTATTCTTTTGCCAAGATTTCTATTGTCGCTCTAGGGAATTTCCGAAGCACATTCAAGAAAATCGGCAACTGCTCGGCCAAGATTGGGGAACTTTGGGGAACTTTGGGGAACTTTGGGGAACTTTGGGGCAATGATTTCATTGCCCTATTCCCGAAACCGTAATTCAAATTGTAGAGCGTAAGTACAAAATCGTAGTTGTCAGAATAGAATTTCGGATTGAGTTCTTCACGATAATTTGCTTGAATGCTATAATGCTGACATATCTTCTTAAACCCGCTACCCCGACGTTCCATGTATTTGAGACGGCTGAATTTCTCAGCTGTAAGTTGTGAATTTTTCAATCCTATTATGGTGTCATCATCGTCTACACCGAAAATCAGAGAGCCTCCTTGAGAGTTGGCAAAGTTAGAGATGGTCTTACACCAACTCTTCGGACTACCAGTCTCAAGTTGTTGTTTCTTTTCGTAGTCGGTTGTCTCTCCGATTAAATGAGCGAGGTCTTTCACCATATTTTTTTTATTTTGATGTAAAGGTAACAAAAAAATATTACAAAATTTCTCCTTTTAAGGTTGCACTAGAACTTGATAATATTTTAACCTTTACTATTTGTCCTATATGAGCATCTTTTTTATCGAATACAACCATCTTATTTTGCTCAGTGCGGCCTGAAAGCTGCAAGCGTGAACGCTTACTAAAGCCCTCAACGAGCACATCGAAGATTTTCCCATGGTCTTTCGAGTTAGATTCTCTTGAGAGCTGGGTCTGAAGGTCTATCATTTGGGCAAGACGCGTTAACTTAACCTGCTCTGGTACATTATCAGGTAAATGTGATGAAGCGTATGTTCCAGGACGCTCACTATATTTAAACATAAAAGCAGAATCATAATGAACCTCACGCATAAGTGATAGCGATAAATTAAAATCTTCTTCTGACTCATCATGATATCCAACAAAAATATCGGTAGAAAGTCCGCAAGAAGGCATTGCCTCACGTATTGCTTTAACTCTATCTAAATACCAAGCACGGGTGTACTTGCGATTCATAAGCTTTAGAATCTTATCAGAACCACTTTGAACAGGCAGATGGACATGCTTGCAGATATTCTCTGTGCTTGCCATAACCATGATGGTCTCATCACTCATATCCTTAGGATGACTAGTGGTAAAGCGCACTCTCATCTGAGGAAAAGCTTGAGCAACACGCTTTAAAAGCATTGGAAAAGAAATGCCTTGCCAAAAGTAAGAGTTGACATTTTGACCAAGAAGAGTCACTTCCTTATATCCACGAGAAGCAAGATCTTGAACCTCAGAAAGTATACTATCAACGTCTCGGCTTCTTTCCCTTCCACGAGTATATGGTACAACACAATAATGACAAAAATTATTACAACCCCTGGTTATACTAACAAAACCTGAAATACGTGATGAGTGAAGTCTTTCGGGCATAACATTTGAATATGTCTCACGGGTGGAGAGTTCAACATTAATGGCCTTTTGACCTAACTCCACTTGAGCAATAAGCTCAGGTAAAGAAAGGTATGCATCTGGACCCGCCACTAAATCAGCGTGATGAGTATCTAGAAGTTCATTTTTAACCCTTTCGGCCATACAGCCTAGAACGCCCACAATAAACTTTTTCCCTCCGAGTCTAAGAGCATGTAAAGTCTCTAAGCGAGAGATTATTTTCTTTTCAGCATTATCCCTAACGCTACAGGTGTTAAGAAAAATAGCATCGGCCGTAAGAATATCATCTGTTGGCTCATAGCCAGCCATTCTCATTATAGAGGCCACAACTTCAGAGTCAGCCACATTCATCTGACATCCATAGGTTTCTATAAAGAGTTTCTTTTCCATTAGAGTGAGATAAAATCCGGAAGAAAAAGGGGTTATTTAACAGTTGAGGTCACTTCATTTTTTACTCCCGACATACTCGTTAAAAAGGCCTTGGCCATTCCAAATTTTAGGAATAAATCAAGTCTTATGGGTACATGATTGGCGTCTTGGGTTACATAAAAACGAGCTAAATCCTTCCACTTCCCATCATCTGAAA
>JAJQAI010000155.1 GCA_021203915.1 Prevotella sp.
AGTAAAAGAAGCGCTGATAAAATAAAGAGAATATTTGAAAAAATCAGTATTCTTCTTAGTCGTATAATGGTTACGGAACTGCCCAAGTATCTTTGGCAAAATTGCATAAAACTAAATAAAATAGCTCCAAAGAAAAACATCCATGGTCCTACGTATTTTGCTCCAGCAAAGATTGCTAGGCCTACTCCTAGGACCATAAGAAAAGCGCCAATAAGTAAGGTGATACTTTGTAGGGCAGAAAGTTGATTCATTTTTTAGAACTTTTTCCTTATTTGCTAGCTTCTTTATTAGTAGCCTTAGGCTCATCCCTTAAAACAAAGATGTCCTCGTCATCAGCTTTCATGAAATATTTTTCTCTAGCAATCTTCATAGCAGCGCTAGAATTTTCTTGAAGCTCTTTTAGCTCAGCCTTATCATGTTCATACTGAGCATTGAACTCATTGATTCTTTCCTTTAGATTACGCACTGTCGCTCTGTTTTGAGCATGTTGAAGGATGCTATTGTCGTCAAAAAACACTACAATAAAAACACCGAGTAAAAACACAATCACATATCTTTTGCGACCTAAGTATTTCCACAGTGATTTAAAGCGGCTCATAGTGCTTTTTATTATAAGGTAGAAGATTTGACTTTACAAATTTAAAAATTATTTTCTAAAAAGTAATCAAAAATCTTTAAGTTAATCTTGTTGAAGGTTTGCAAGCTCTATAACCTTATCAATTGCAGCGGATAGTCCATCGAGGTTTTTACCGCCTGCAGTTGCGAAGTGTGGCTGTCCGCCACCGCCTCCACTGATTAGTTTTGCGGCTTCTTGAACCATTTTTCCTGCATGTAGTCCAAGATCCTTAACAAGGTCATCACTTATCATAACACTTAAGGTCGGACGCTCATTATGGTATGAACCTATGATGCACAGTAGATTTTTTCCGATCTCTTGGCGAACTTTAAATGCTAAGTCTTTTGCCATGTTGGGAAGGGTAGGAAGAAGACCTGTTACTAAGTTTATTCCATTTACTTCACGCATATCCTCAAGAAGCTTTAGTTTATAGCTTTCAACTGCCTGGGCCTCAAATCTCTCAATGTTCTTCTTCATTAAGGTGTGCTCATCGATGTATTTTTCTATCATACCTCTAAGGTCCTTAGCATTGTTAAATAGAAGCCTTACGCTCTTTAATTCGTCCTCAAGACTATAGAAGTGATTTTCTGCTTCCTTACCAGTAATTGCCTCAATACGACGTATTCCTGCTGCAACACTACCCTCAGAGGTTATCTTGAATATACCTAGACGACCTGTTGAGAGTGCATGAACACCACCGCAGAACTCCATGCTAGGACCAAATTTAACAACGCGTACTTTGTCTCCATACTTTTCTCCGAACATAGCTATAGCGCCAAGTTTTTTAGCCTCTTCAATAGGAAGATCGCGATATTCCTCTCTTGCAATATCCTCTCTTATCATCTGGTTTACCATGATTTCCGTTCTGCGTAGTTCATCATCTGTAACCTTTTGGAAGTGAGAAAAGTCAAAGCGGAGTTCATCATGTGATACGAAAGAACCTTTTTGTTCTACATGTGGTCCTAAGATTTGCTTTAGGGCGTAGTCAAGAAGGTGAGTTGCAGTATGGTTTGCAGCACAGCCATTTCGTTTTTCTGAGTCAACGCGGGCCGTAAAGGTAGCATCGATATTTTTAGGTAATTCTCTTACGATATGAACAGACTGCCCGTTTATTATCTTTGTGTCTATAACATCAATTTTTTCATTCTCATTAAAAATGACGCCAACGTCACCTACTTGACCACCCATTTCGCCATAAAACGGGGTAAAGTCGAATACCAATTCATAATAAGTTGCCTTCTTATGTATTAGCTTGCGGTAACGAAGTATGCTGCACTGATATTCTGTCTCATCATAGCCAACAAACTCTTGCTCACCTGAAGAAAGTTCAACCCAATCACTGTTTTCTACTGTGGCTGCATTGCGTGCTCTTTCTTTTTGCTTTTGCATTTCCTGAGCAAAACCTTGTTCATCAACCGTTAGAGAGTTCTCTTTACAAATTAACTCTGTTAAATCAAGAGGGAAACCATAAGTGTCGAAAAGTCTAAATGCTTCAACACCTGAAAGTTCAGTTTTCCCCTCGGCCTTCAAGTTTTCCATAGCATTAGAAAGCAATGAAATACCATTGGACAAAGTACGTAAGAAGGCTTCTTCCTCTTCTTTTATAACTTTGGTTATTAATATCTTTTGAGATGTTAGCTCAGGGTAGGCTTCACCCATTTCTCTAACTAGTACGGGTACTAGCTTATGCATGAATCCTTGCTTTTGTCCTAAGAACGTATAGGCATAACGTACAGCGCGGCGAAGGATTCTGCGAATAACATAACCGGCCTTAGCATTGGAAGGTAATTGACCATCTGCAATAGAAAAAGCTACCGCACGAAGGTGGTCAGCAACTACTCTCATAGCAACGTCAATCATCTCTTCTTTTCCATAGGTAAGAGAAGATAGATACTCTATTTCTTTAATAATGGGAAGAAAAATATCAGTGTCATAGTT
>JAJQAI010000035.1 GCA_021203915.1 Prevotella sp.
GTTTTAAAGGAAAAATAAAAAAAATGGGGAAATCCTAAAAAAGAACTCTCCCCTTTTCTTTTGTATGGAAAAATATATTTTTACTCTGCCATATACTTCTTTTGGTAAGTATAACCTCCTGAAGTTGCCTTAAGGATATATATTCCCTTTGTCATCTCTGGAAGAGCAATATCTTGAGTACCACTTATAGAAAGTGTCTTACCCCATAGTTTGCGACCACTTACATCAAAAATCTCAATTGAAGATAATTGTTCTCCTTGAGCTTGAATTTCAAGAGTATGGGAATTCTTGAGTATTATCTTACCTTCATCAACGGATACAATATTCTTAATCCCTACAGGTACTGCTTCATCTTCTAAGCCAAGATAAGCTGGCAAATAATAGCCAAGGTAAGGAGGTTGATTGTAAGCAACATTCTCCCAAGCTACGCCTAAACGATAAACATGGTCATGCATTAGGGTTGGAACTCTATATTCAGTTGGAATGCAAGATGTAAATATATTAAGAGTAACACCATCATTGTAATCCCACATTATTATTTCTTCGCGCCAATCACCCCAAAGGTCAGCAATAAGATTAGGTGTTGCCTTTGTGGTATTACATGTCATACAATTACCATTTGCCTCAGATTGGAAAGTTTTATTTTGTACATGGTATTCTTTATTTGAGTTTTCACCTTGACATTTAGTGAGTGCAGGAGTACACCGCTCAGTATCTGAGTCATACTTTCCATCAAAAAGCTCATCGTATGGATCGCCATCCCAATATAGTCTAAAGCACTGTGATTGTGACTTAGAAGATACTGCAGTACCATCAACGCAACTTCTTACCGTTCTATCATTAGAGGACCAACACTCAAAACCACGAGCATCTACAACATCCGCTGCCATACCACGACCATTATCGCCTGATCCAGAATAACTATAAATAATCTCTCCAGTACGGGCGTCATGAACATCAGCGCCATATTTACTTTCCTCATGAATTTGGAATACCTCATAACCAGGACGATCAGGAATTAAATCACTCAAATGTATTGCATCTCCATGTCCATAGCCTGTAGCATAAAGAAGAGTACCATCACTATTAAGAGCAGCCGAGCCCCAAATAATATCATCTTTTCCATCACCTGTAACATCAGCACATGAAAGATTATGATTACCATTTGCAAACAATGTACAACTTCCCGTTGAGGATCCTACAGAAAGACCTGCTGTATTACTTGAATAAGTAAAAGTCGTCTCGGTACCATCACCTTTTGTATGAATCACTTCCTTATTAGATAAGGAATGATGTAACCATCTAGTTGAAAGTTTTTGACCATCAAAGTCGACAGCCCATACAAATGCTCTTGCATAATAACCTCTACATAAAACAGCGCTAGGATTTTCATCTGGGCCATCAAGATAGGCAACAGTTGCTAGATAACGTTCACCTCTATTACCTGTATCACCTGATTTACCCCAATAACTACCACTATATGAGGCAGAACCACCTAAACCACCGGCACGATTTGGGTTATAGTAAACAGTATGTATTGCTGCTCCTGTTTCACCATTAAAGATTGTTAAGAATTCCGGACCATCAACTACATGACCATTAGAATTTCTATAGTCAGCTCCATTATCTGTGTTTAATCGAATTTCATCATCATCAGATGCTTCACTTACATATTTTCCTGAACCATCCGAAGTTCCTGGTCCTGTCTTCATAATCAATTCAGCTTTACCATCACCATCAAAGTCATAAGCTAACATCTGTGTATAATGAGCACCAGCACGAATATTATATCCTAAGTTTATTCTCCACATTCTAGTACCATCAAATTTATATGCATCAATATACACTCTTGCAGTCGAACCATTCTCTGAATTATCATGAGAATTAGAAGGATCCCACTTTACAATAATTTCATATTCACCATCTCCATCAAGGTCAGCTATAGTACAATCATTGGGAGTATATTCATATGTGGTGTTTGAATGCGTTGGACGTGTGAGTTTAAGTGTATGAAAATAACCAGTTTCAGAAGTAATAGGATCTGATGTTTCAATAACTTCTCCATTTAAAACAGTTTCTACAACATATGTATGAGTAACATCAGGATCTGCCTCTTGATCCACATAACATGTTGCATTAGCAAGACCTTCTACAATCTTTACACCATCACGCAGAACATTGAAAACAACTTCTGGGTCATCTGTACCCAAAAGACGCCAAGAGACAAAGACTCCACCAGTACTTTGATCATTCTTTAGAGCTACTACTCCTCTTTTAAGGTATTCCATTTGGCTTACGGGGGTTGAGAATTGAGATTGAGCTAAGCTCTCGCTCAAAAACATAAAAAGACCCATAGCTATCAATACCATGCTTGAGATAAAATTCTTCATGTTATATTAGATTTAATGATTATTTATTCAAACTATAAGGCAAAATTACAAAAATGATTTATTCTACGATTTAAGTAAAGGTTAATAAAACAAAAACTTTTTATAGAAGCTTTTCTATTTCAGCCTCTAGATTCTCAATTTGAGCATCCCTTTTATAAAG
>JAJQAI010000098.1 GCA_021203915.1 Prevotella sp.
CTAAAATGTTAACTTATTGATTTTCAGCAAAATATCAAAATAATTTAACTTGCTTAAATTTGTTCCGATGGTTTGTTAATAGTTATTTTGGCCTCAAGACCCTATTAAGGTTTGAATTTAACTTGCTGGAATTTGTTCCAAAAACGAGGCTAAAATGTTAACCTATTGATTTTCAGTGAAATATCTAAATGATTTAACTTGCTGGAATTTGTTCCCAAAATTTTATTAAATTTGCACCTACCTAATCTAACACTAATGACTTCTGAGGAGCTTAAAAGCGAGCTTGGTGGCCTAATATGGAAAACAGCCACGAGCCTTGTACATGGAGGAAAGGTCTCTCCTGTACAGTTTATGGACTATATGTTAGGAGCACTGTTCTATCGCTTTATATCAGAGAACGTAACAGAACTTTGTAATAAGTGGATGGCTGATGCTGGTATTAAAAATCCCGATTATACTAGCATGAGGGATGAAGATGCCGAGAATGCCAAAAATCAAATCATAAACGCCAAGGGATTCTTTATTTTGCCTTCTCAACTTTTTATAAATGTAGCTAATCGTGCCAGAGAAGACGAAAATTTAAATACAACTCTAGCTAACACCTTCCTTTCCATTGAGACAAGTGCCATAAATACACCAAGTGAGGATGACGTAAAGGGTCTTTTTGAGAACTTTAATACCAATGCTCAAGGCTTAGGTGGAACGGTAAAGGAACGCAACGAACTGCTCGCTTCACTGCTTGAGAGTGTTCGTGACCTTAACTTCTCAAAATATGCGGACTCAGGTTTAGATGTCTTTGGTATATGTTATGAGCACCTTATTAAAATGTACGCTCTAAACTCGGGAACTAAAGGAGGAGAATTCTATACACCCTCTGAGGTAAGTCATCTTTTAGCGAAGATTGCAGTTGCAGAGCGTAAATCAGTAAATAAGGTGTATGATCCAGCTTGTGGCTCAGGTTCTTTGCTACTAAACTTTAACTTAGTTCTAGGCTCCAAAAATATCAGAGAGGGATTCTTTGGACAAGAGATTAATCTTCGTACCTATAACCTCTGCCGCATGAATATGTTCCTTCATAACGTCAACTACGACCATTTCGACATACAGCAGGGAGATACTCTTAAGAATCCAAAGCATGAACTAGAAGAACCATTTGATGCGATAGTATCTAATCCTCCATATAGTGTACCATGGGATGGAGATAGTGATATCACACTAATAAATGATCCGCGTTTTTCTCCAGCTGGTGTGTTAGCACCCAAGTCAAAAGCAGACTTCGCTTTTACGATGCATATGCTATCATGGTTATCAACTGAAGGAACTGCAGCAATTGTTGAATTTCCAGGTATTCTTTATCGTAGTGGGGCAGAGCAGAAAATTAGAAAGTATCTCGTGACGAATAACTATGTAGATACTGTCATTCAGCTACCACCCAATCTATTCTTTGGAACTAGCATTGCCACATCTATTATTGTCTTAAAGAAGAACAAACCAGATAATAGAATCTGCTTTATAGATGCCTCTACAGAATTTATTCACGAGGGAAATAAGAACAAGCTCTCTGATGAAAATATAGAGCGTATATATAAAACTCATATAGGTAAGGTTGAGGAAAAACATTTTTCTCATGTGGTAACTATTGCTGATGTTGAAGCTCAAGACTTTAATCTTTCTGTATCAACATACGTTGAGCCAGAGGATACACGCAAAGAAATAAATATAACCGAACTAAACGCTCGCATCGCAGATATTGTAAAGCGTGAGAATACTCTAAGAGAAGAGATAGATAAGATAGTAGCTGAAATTGAAACCTAAGCTATGGAAAAAGGAATCAAGTTCTTAGTATATAATTCTATCGATGAAGATGTGTCGGTTAATGCCATAGTCAAGGATGAAAGTATATGGCTTACACAAAAAGCTATGGGTGAACTCTTTGGGGTACAAACACCTGCAATCAATAAACACCTAAAAAACATCTTTGAAGAAGGAGAACTAGATGAAAAAGTGGTAGTTTCCAAAATGGAAATAACCACTCAACATGGCGCTATTGCAGATAAAACGCAAACAAAAGAAGTTCAGTACTATAATCTTGATGCTATAATTTCCGTTGGCTATAGAGTTAACTCACGACGTGCCACTCGCTTTCGCATTTGGGCTACTGGTGTGTTAAAAGAATATATGACCAAAGGCTTTGTTCTTGATGATAAAAGGCTAAAGCAGGGTAGAGTAGCATTTGGTAAAGACTATTTTAGGGAACTACTTGAACGCGTACGCTCTATACGTGCGAGTGAAAGAAGGATATATCAGCAGATTACTGATATCTTTCAGGAGTGTGCTATAGACTATGATAAAGACTCTGAGATAACGAAGGACTTTTACGCTACCATACAAAATAAGTTCCACTATGCAATTACAGGTCAAACAGCTGCTGAAATAATTCATAGTAAGGCAGATAGAAACAAAGAACATATGGGCCTAACCACATGGAAGAACTCTCCAGATGGTAGAATATTAAAGTCTGATACTATTATTGCAAAAAACTATCT
>JAJQAI010000257.1 GCA_021203915.1 Prevotella sp.
TATGAGTACCTATTATTATATCGATTTTCCCTTTTTCTAGGTCTTCAAGTATCTCTTTAGTTTTCTTTATGCTTCGAGCTCTTGAAAGATATTCAATCCTGACAGGGAAATCTTTAAGTCTTTTTGAAAATGTTTGGTAATGTTGATAGGCTAGGATGGTTGTTGGAACCAAAATAGCAACCTGTTTAGAGTCGCATGCAGCTTTAAAGGCTGCCCTTATGGCAACTTCGGTTTTTCCAAATCCAACATCACCGCAGATAAGTCTATCCATAGGGTGTTTATCTTCCATATCAGCCTTAACCTGGTTTGTAGCTTTTAGTTGGTCGGGTGTGTCCTCGTATAAGAAGCTAGCCTCTAGTGCGTGTTGCATAAAATTATCAGCACTAAAAGAAAAACCTTCAACGCTTCTTCTTTGAGCGTATAGTTTAATAAGGTCACGCGCAATGTCTTTCATCTTCTTTTTTGCGCGTTGTTTAAGCCTATCCCAAGCTCCAGTACCTAGTGTGCTTAGCTTTGGTGGAGCCTCGCTATCATGACGTTTATATTTGGAGATTTTATAAAGCGAGTGAATACTTAAATCTACCTTATCATTGTTCTGATAAATTATTCTTATAACTTCTTGATAAGAATTACCCGTTGGCACCCGAACTAATCCTGCAAATTTTCCAATTCCTAAGTCAACGTGTACTATATAGTCACCTACTTCCATTTCCTGAAGCTCTTTCATTGTTAAAGCCATTTTACCGGCTCTAGCTACATCTGAGCGAAGACTATACTTATGGAAACGATCAAAAATCTGATGGTCAGTAAAAAAGCATGCAGGCATTAAGTTATCTATAAAGCCTGAGTGAAGAGTTTTTTCTACCGGAATAAATTCTACATCTGATCGAAATTCTTCACTTTCAAGGATTTCTTTTAGTCTCTCATTTTGTTTTTGGCTATCAGCTAGAACATAGATTTTATATCCCTTTTGAGCGTAATCCTCGAAGGTCTCTTTTAAAAGATTAAAACTCTTATGAAACAGAGGTTGTGCACTTGTATTAAAGGATAGACTAACTTGAGGTTTTGAGTTAGGTTTTACTCCAATATCGATATGTCGAAATTTATTTACCTTTTGGGTAAAGTCTGCCCCATTAATTAAAAAGCTAGAAAAATCTATTTCTTCATTTAAAGTTTCTTCGTCCTCTTTAAGAAGTTGTTCTTTTTTTTCTACTTGAGCTTGGTGAGAAAACCCTACCTGAAAAGCATCCTCTATAATCTCACTTACAAAAGTTAAATCTTTTGATACGATAAGGAAGTCTGAGGAAAGAAAATCTAAAAAGGATACTTTTTTTACATTTGTTGAACTTAAGGCCGGAACAATATTTATGCTTTTCTTTTTATCCTTTGAAAGTTGAGTTCTTACCTCAAAAGTTCTAATTGAGTCAACTTCATCTCCAAAGAAGTCAATTCTAAAAGGGTATTCACTACTAAAAGAGAATACATCTAAAATACTTCCTCTTTGAGCAAACTCTCCCGGCTCATAAACATAATCAACTTCTTTAAATCCTAAATCACGTAGCGTTTGAGTTAATTTTGTTACATCGTGCTCTTCTTTAACTCTTAAAGTAACAGAACTTAAAGAAAGTTCTTCCCTACTTACAACTCCCTCGGCTATAGCCTCTGGATAGGTTACTATGTAAAGGGATTCATTATCTAATTCTTTTTTTTCTGAAAAGCGAGTTAAGACCTCTGTTCTTAAGATCTCGCTTGCTGCATCCTTTTGTCCATATCTTATTTGTCTTCTATAAGAGGAGGGAAACATCAGTGTATCTTCACTGCCTAGAATTTGCGTTAGATCGTGGTAAAAATAGCCTGCTTCTTCGCTATCATTAAGAATAAAAAGACAATTTTTTTTTGTGAGTTCTTTAACCGAAGAAAAAAGCATTGTTGGGGCAGAGGCCAATAAACTAGAGAGGAAAACGTTTTTTTTAGAAACATCTTCCATTACCTTTGCCAAGGCCTCAACTTGTGGCGACTTAGCATATAGCGTAGAGATATCCTTTAAGTTCACTTAATAAAAAGAACCCTCTCTCTTTTAGCTTGTATGGGCAAAGGTACGAAAAAAAACAATACCAAACTTTTTTTAAGTTTGGTATTGTTTATAAGACATCTAGTGTCTTATACTTTTTATCTATGCCATCCTTGATGGTTCTTATAATTAGATAAATCTTCGTGTGACTTCCTCATATTGAAAGTAGATGGATCATTACTATTAATATAGATTGAGCCTGAGAAGTAGTTATCAGAAATACTAAAGTCGGTTATATAATATTCACCACCACCTTCTTGTTTTGTTTCAATATAAATTGTTTTGCCACCATCATGAACTTTCCAACTAATTTCACTAGCATAATACTCAAAGGGGCCATCATTATAATAGTCTACCCAAAAACCAGTACCTTCAGATGACACTAATACGTCTTGGTCAAATTCAATAATTGTCCATTCTGCGGCGTAATATTGACCTTCATATTCGCACCCCAAACCTGTGGTTCCT
>JAJQAI010000170.1 GCA_021203915.1 Prevotella sp.
ATAAACAATTTTCCGTATTTTTGCAAAAAATTATGTATCTATGGAATATAGAAATCGAATAGCAGATAAGTTATTGCGTGATAAATTAGAAGCAATGGGAGCTGTCTTAATAGAAGGTCCAAAGGCTTGTGGCAAAACAACAACGGCCGAACAACAGGCTAAAAGTATCATTTATATGGACGACCCGACAAAGCAGGAAGAGTATAAACTGATGGCACAAACTAACATAAGTTTTTTGCTTGAAGGAAAGACTCCTCGCCTAATTGATGAATGGCAACAAGAGCCTCGATTTTGGGATGCTATTCGATTTGAGGTTGACCATAGAAACGAGGATGGACAATTTATGCTTACAGGATCTGCCGTACCTGTTGACGCTACAAAAATACATCATACAGGAACAGGAAGGTTTGGATGGCTTACAATGCGACCTATGAGCTTATGGGAATCAGGAGAATCTACTGGTGAAATCAGTTTGTCAGATTTATTTCTTTCTCCAGACAAAATAGGAGCTTTAAATAAACTTACGATGCCAATGCTTGCATTTACTATTTGTCGTGGTGGATGGCCAAGATCATTGCAAAAGAAGTCGGAGAAAGCTGCATTGCAACAAGTGACTGAATACTATAAAGCCATTACAAATACTGATATATCGAAAGTTGATAATGTGAAGAGAGATGGGGAACGAACAAAGAGAATCATGCGCTCATACGCTAGACATCAAGGTTCACAGGCAAGTGTTGCAACGATTCTTGCTGATATATCAACAAATGAGACGGAAGATATTAGCGATGAGACAGTAGGAACATACCTTAGCGCTTTGCGCAAAATATTTGTGATAGAAGATATGCCTGCATGGAATCCTAACCTAAGAAGCAAAACAGCTATACGCACATCTTTTACTAGATATTTTGTGGACCCTTCCGTCGGAATAGCAGCGTTAGGACTTGGACCTAATGACCTAATTAATGATTTGAAAACATTCGGATTATTTTTTGAAGCGATGTGTATCCGGGATCTTCGCATTTATGCAGATGCTTTAGATGGCTCGGTATATCATTATAGGGACAAAAATGGTTTGGAATGTGATGCTGTGGTGCATTTACGTAATGGCTCTTATGGTCTTATTGAAATAAAATTAGGCGGAGAAAAACTAATTGAAGATGGAGCAAAGACATTAACAGCACTTACCAATATTATTGATACATCCCGAATGAAAGCACCAGCATTTTGTATGGTATTAACCGGTGTCGGTGATTATGCTTATAGGAGAACAGATGGAATCTATGTTGTTCCCGTTGGGTGCTTAAAAGATTAACTTTTTGGTATCTTTTTGAGCAATAAAAATAGTAAAGTAGCTAATTAAAGGTTGATAAAATTTTGGAAGACTAAAAGAATATTTTGACGTATGCAATTCTTAGACCTATCTGATTATTCAGACAAATGTTTCGTTTCGGGTGACATTCATGGTGAGTTTGAAACGCTGGTGTTTGAAATAAGACGTCGCCACATCAACGATGCCATTGTAATAGTGGCAGGCGATTGTGGCTTTGGCTTCGAACATCCTAATTACTATGACAACATATATAAGTATAAGATACGCAAGAAGCTAGAGAAGAACAATGTTCTTTTATTGATGGTTAGAGGTAACCACGACGATCCCGTTTTCTTTGAAAAGGAGTTGATTGATTACCCATATATGAAAACTCTCCCTGATTACACCATAGTACATACTCAAAGCCATAATATCCTATGCGTTGGAGGAGCAGTGTCTGTAGATAGAAAATTACGCACTTCATTTATGTCGATATCTAAAAAAGGAAAGATGCCAATATGGTGGGAGGAAGAAGCTTTTGTCTTTAAAGAAAACGAACTTATAGAATTAGAGAAGGAGCATATACTTATTGACACAGTAATTACGCATACTTGCCCCGCCTTTTGTCCACCTCAAACGAAAGCTGATTTGGAACACTTCTGTGCTAATGACGACATGCTCTATGACGATATTAAAAAGGAACGTCAAGACGTAAAGGCACTCTATGATTGGCTAAAAGTGCATAATCATCCCCTAATTAGTTGGTACTATGGACACTTTCATGATTCAGCAATGACCGATTATGAGGGAGTTCTTTTTTGCTTGCTCAATATCAATGAACTAAAAGAGATTCCTAATCTAAAGTAAGTTTCGGTAAGCAAACATTAAGCAAAAAAGGGTGTGTAAAAAGTTGATGATACTTTCTTTTTGAATGTTATAACCTATTTTTGATAGCCTTCTTCAAACTTGCCTGTTTCTTTATTATGTGTTATAGCTCAACTTAGCTATACAAATTTGCAACTTTTATCATCTCCACGACTAAAAATTGCCAATATTGGCAAAAATTAGGAATGACATGAAAGAAATACATTATAGAAAGATATCTTAGGCAATTAATAGAAAGCCGTCAGTAGGCTATCGTCAAAGTGGATACTAGAAGCACGCAGGTGTGGTAATTTAGCTCCCTTCATGTAGCAACAGGCTGTGATTGCACTTCTATTTTGATA
>JAJQAI010000056.1 GCA_021203915.1 Prevotella sp.
GAAACCTGCATGAGGACAAGAGCCATACTTGCGAGTGTCAAGATACCACCACATGTCTTTCATTGGGATATCACGCTCCTTTATCTCCTTAATAAGTTTGTCGTAGCTCTCTTCACGCACACTTCCACCTATAATCTCACCTATTTGTGGGAATAGCACGTCAGTGCCTTGAACTGTCTTTCCACCTTCATCAAGTTTCATATAGAAGGCCTTTATTTCTTTAGGATAACCAGTCATTATTACAGGCTTCTTAAAATGCTGCTCAACTAGGTAGCGCTCGTGCTCACTAGCTAAGTCAATACCCCAACTTACAGGGAACTCAAATTTATGACCATTTTTTATAGCTTCTTCAAGAATCTTTATTCCTTCTGTATATGGCAAGCGAACAAAAGAATCCTTTAGAACACTTTCAAGTCGTTCTATTAGACCGTTATCAACCATTTTGTTTAGGAATTCTATGTCATCCTTACAGTTGTCTAGAGCCCACTTAACACAGTGCTTAATGAAATCTTCTTCTAAATCCATTAGTTCATCAAGACCATAAAAGGCCATCTCTGGCTCTATCATCCAAAATTCTGCTAAGTGTCTAGGGGTATTAGAATTCTCAGCCCTAAAGGTTGGGCCAAAAGTGTATATAGCCCCAAGAGCAGTAGCTCCAAGTTCCCCTTCAAGCTGTCCACTTACAGTAAGAGATGTTTGTTTACCAAAGAAATCGTCATCATAAGTGATTTTCCCCTCATCGTCTTTTTTAAGGTCATAAAGGTTCTTTGTTGTAACTTGAAACATCTGTCCTGCTCCCTCACAGTCACTAGCCGTTATTAGTGGAGTATGGAAATAGAAGAATCCATGATCATGAAAATACTGATGTATGGCTATTGCCATATTATGCCTTATACGCATTATGGCACCAAAGGTGTTTGTACGTAGGCGAAGGTGAGCATACTGACGCATGTATTCAAAACTTTGACCCTTTTTCTGCATAGGGTAGTCATTACCACAGGAGCCGTAAACCTCAAGTTCTTTACACTGTAGCTCAACATTTTGTCCCGAACCTAGACTTTGAACTAATTCGCCATTGACGCTTATACAAGCTCCGGTAGTAATTTCTCGAAGTACTTCAGCATCTATTTTTGTTGGGTCAACAACTATTTGAACATTCTTTATTGTTGATCCATCGTTAAGTGCAATAAAGTCAACGGATTTACTACTACGATGAGTACGCACCCATCCTTTGACGTTGATGATGCTTCCAAAGTCACTTAGTTGAAGGACATCTATTACTCTTGTTCTTTTAATTTGTTCCATAAAAAAAGAAATATTTATTCGAACGCACCCATGCGTAGCATTTCTACTTCCCTTTCAGTAAGGTATCTCCAGTCACCTCGACGGACGCCCTTTTTTGTTAGTCCTGCGAAGAATACGCGGTCAAGTTTTAGAACTCTATATCCAAGACTCTCAAAAATTCTTCTTACGATGCGGTTTTTACCACTATGAATCTCGATGCCCACTTGAGCTTTGTCCATCTCATGAGCATATTCAATAGCATCAGCGTGTACTGTACCATCCTCTAGTGTTATGCCATCGGCAATCTGCTGCATATCATGTGCTGTAACGTTTTTGTCAAGAAATACGTGGTAGATTTTTTTCTTCAAAAACTGTGGGTGAGTTAGCTTACTAGCTAGTTCTCCATCGTTAGTAAGAAGAAGTACGCCCGTGGTATTTCTATCTAGTCTTCCAACAGGATAGATGCGCTCAGTGCAAGCGTCTTTAACGAGGTCCATCACGGTTTTACGCTGGTGTGGATCCTCAACTGTTGTTACGCAATCCTTTGGTTTGTTTAGTAGAACATAGACCTTCTTTTCTGGGGAAACTATCTTGTCATGAAATTTTACCTCATCGCTGCGGGATACTTTTGACCCCAACTCAGTTACAACCTTTCCATTAACGGTAACTACACCAGAAAGTATAAATTCATCAGCCTCTCTACGAGAGCATATTCCTGCATTAGAAATGAATTTGTTTAAGCGTATGGGCTCATTGGGGTCTTGAAGAACTTCCTTGTACTCAATACGCTTTTTTTGGTTATATTTTGCATTTGGATCATAGTCTTGAGAACGTTGACGATAACTTATTTGTTGTCTGTCTCCATATTGGTTTCGGCGTCCCCCATACCCTTGGTTATCGTTATCATAGCGTGGACGGTATCCGCCTTGTTGCCTTCCACCATATTGAGTAGGACGTCCCCCATATCCAACTTCATAGTCATCCTCATAACGCTGACGGTATCCTCCTTGTTGACGGGCTCCATATTGGTTCTGCCTGCTACCATATCCTTGATTATCGTTATTATAACGTGGGCGATAACCTCCTTGTTGGCGACCTCCATATTGATTGGGTCGATTAGAGTAACCTCCTTCATAGTCGTCCTCATAACGTGGGCGATAACCTCCTTGTTGTCTTTCACCATATTGATTCTGAAGGTTAGCATATCCTTGATTATCGTTAGCATAGCGTGGGAGATAGCCACCTTGGTGG
>JAJQAI010000249.1 GCA_021203915.1 Prevotella sp.
GGTAAAAAAATCGCTTTCCCCATTATCATTTTTTTGTTGCTTTTTGTGACAAACACTACCAAAGCCGATGATGACTATCTTCAAGATGATGGGGAATATTTAGAAGAAATAGATAATTTCGATTTCCTTTACGATGATATAGATAAAGGGTATTCCTTAGATAAGATTGATGGGCTTATGAATGAGGCTTTCACTCATTTAGGTGCTCGCTATCGTATGGGAACTTCTGGCCCTTCTTCCTTTGACTGCTCAGGATTTACTCGCTATGTTTTCAAACTCTCCGGTATCGACCTAGAGCGTACCTCAAGGGACCAATACCGTCAAGGACAAGCCGTTAATAAGGATGAACTTCAAGTTGGCGACTTAGTCTTTTTTACAAGCCCACGCTCGGGAAAATCAATAGGGCACGTTGGTATTGTTGTTGAAGTTGATAAGGAAACAGGCACTTTCACCTTTATTCATGCCAGTACATCATTTGGTGTAATGGTAAGTGATTCCGATGATAGATATTTTGCTCACCGCTACGTAGGAGCTCGCCGAGTGAACTAAAGGGAAAAAAACTTAAGGAGCCTCAGGATCTAGATAATCAAATTTTAAGAATTCCAAATAAGAGGGATATTCCCACACTTTAAGATTTTCCTGTTTTTTGATTAAGCCATCACTTAAAGAGTATTTGCTTATTTCCACCTCTGCAATACCAGATTTAATAATTCCTATTTCTTGGGCTGCTCTATAGGAAAGATCAATTCTACCTTTGGTCCCACATCTATCTGTTATTTTAACTATTACACTTTTTCCGTTCTTTAGGTGCGTAACCTTTAACATTGTGCCCATGGGGTAGCGGTTGTAAGCACAGGTAAGGCTATCCTTATTGTATTTGTCACTATTACTCATCGTACGCCCCTGAAAGCTACTAGCATAATAACTCGCTATAGTCCTTTCTTGAGCATAGCCTACCAAAATAAAAAAGCATAAAGCTAATAGGATAGAAATTCTTTTTAATTGATATTTTAAAGTGTTTCCCATGTATTTTTTTCTGGGGGCCTTTTTTTATATAACGCCTTGGGCCATCATAGCATTTGCTACTTTCATAAAGCCCGCAACGTTAGCTCCCTTTACATAGTCAATGTAACCATCTGAGCCTTTGCCATACTTAACGCATTGCTCATGGATGTTTTGCATTATTTGGTGAAGTTTATCATCTACTTCCTTTTCACTCCAAGATAGTCGCATAGAGTTTTGTGTCATTTCAAGACCAGAGGTTGCAACACCACCGGCATTTACGGCTTTTCCTGGGGCAAATAGTTGTTTTGCTTTTAGCATCTTTTCTACAGCCTCAGCGGTGCACCCCATATTAGATACTTCAGCTACACATAAAGGCTTGTTTTTAAGAATCATATCAGCGTCTTTTCCATCGAGTTCATTTTGAATTGCGCATGGAAGAACGATATCTGTTTTAACCTCCCAAGGACGTTTTCCGGGGATAAATTCTGCCTCATCAAATTCTAAAGCGTAAGGCTCACAAACATCATTTCCACTAGAGCGAAGCTCAAGAAGATAGTCTATTTTTTCACCCTTTACACCCGTTGGGTCATAGATGTATCCATCTGGTCCTGATATGGTTACCACCTTTGCGCCTAGTTGGTCAGCCTTTTTGATGGCTCCCCATGCAACATTTCCAAAACCGCTAACGGCTATGGTCTTACCCTTAATATCATAGCCATGAGTTAAGAGCATTTGGTTGACAAAGTATAGTGCTCCAAAACCTGTTGCCTCGGGACGAATCCTTGAGCCTCCCCATTCTAGACCTTTTCCTGTTAAGACGCCAGAGAACTGATGAGTAAGCTTTTTGTACATACCAAAAAGATAACCAATCTCTCGAGTACCAACACCGATATCACCTGCTGGAACGTCTTCATTTGGTCCCACATGACGATAAAGCTCAGTCATAAAGGCTTGGCAGAATCGCATTATCTCTTTTTCACTTTTTCCTCTTATGGAAAAATCAGAACCACCTTTAGCTCCACCCATAGGAAGTGTGGTCAGTGCGTTTTTAAAGGTCTGCTCGAAGCCTAAAAATTTCATTGTAGATAGGTTTACTGAGGCATGAAACCTTAGCCCACCTTTATATGGACCAATAGCGCTATTGAATTGCACTCTATATCCTAAGTTAACTTGAACTTTTCCTGAATCATCAACCCATGGAACGCGGAACGTTATAATCCTCTCTGGTTCTACTAAACGTTCAATTAGAGAGGCTTTTTCAAACTCTGGATGCTCATTATAAACATCTTTGATTGATTCAAGAACTTCCCAAACGGCTTGAAGGAACTCATCCTCTCCGGGATGCTTAGCCTTAAGTCCCAAAATTATTTTCTCGACTTCCATAGTATTTTTTAGAAATTAGGGCGGAAAAAGGGGTTAACTAATATTTTCTGCAAAAATATTCAATTCTTTCATATCATCAAAGAAAATTATAATTTTTGCTTTAAGAGAGTAAGAAAACTTTAAGAGTACATAAGAATTTAGT
>JAJQAI010000221.1 GCA_021203915.1 Prevotella sp.
CCTTAAGCGCTTTAATGAGGAGGATAAACAACTTTTTTCCTATATTGAAAATAGCATCTTGTGGCTAGAGGAAGCTATAGAGAATTTTTCTAATTTCCATATTGTTTTTCTCCTTCGGCTAACAAGATTTTTAGGCTTTTACCCTAATACTGATGGCTATAAAGAGGGCTTCTGGTTTGATTTAAGAGAAGGACGCTTTACCTCTAAAGAGCCACTACATAAAGATTATCTTAGCCAAGAGGATGCAAAAAAAATTAATATTATTCTTAGAATGGATTTTCCTACAATTGGGGTTTTTAAATTATCTAAGAATGAGCGTAACCTTTTACTTGATGTAATACTAGAGTATTATCGACTGCATCTTTCTCTTAAGCTTGAAATAAAGTCACTTGAGGTACTTAAAAGTCTTTTTATTTGAAAGAAAAACATCTTTTTTTCTCCCTTTTAAATAGGAAAACAATTATAGTCTTATATTGAAAAAAGAGAATCAAGATTTTTATTTTTCCTATCAATTATAAAAATTAATTTGTAAAGATGAATATTTTCATTATATTTGCAATTACAATTTTTTATTTTTATGAACGAATTATCTAATCGTCTTAATCGTCTATCCCCTTCTGCCACATTAGCGATGTCGCAAAAGAGCGCAGAAATGAAGGCCAGCGGAATAGACGTTATCAATATGAGTGTGGGTGAACCGGATTTTAACACCCCAGATCATATTAAGGATGCAGCCAAAGAAGCTATCGAAAAGAATTACTCTAGGTATTCTCCCGTTGCGGGGTATAAGAACTTACTTGAGGCTATTAGCTCTAAGCTAAAAAAGGAGAATAATCTTGATTACTCTACAAGCGAAATAATTGTATCCAATGGAGCTAAGCAAAGTGTTTGTAATGCGGTTCTTGCCCTTGTAAATGATGGTGAAGAGGTGATTGTACCAGCTCCTTATTGGGTTAGCTATCCTCAGATGGTAAAGTTAGCAGGTGCTCATCCGGTAATTATTCCTGCTGGGTTTTCTCAAAATTTTAAGATTACAGCAGAGCAATTAAAAAGGGCAATTACAAAAAAGACAAAAATGCTCATACTTTGCTCTCCAAGCAATCCAACAGGTAGCGTTTATTCTTTAGAAGAACTTTCCTCGCTTGCCGAGGTTATCTTAGCCCATGAAAACCTATATGTACTTGCAGATGAAATCTATGAGCACATCAACTATATAGGAAAGCATAGCAGTATTGCCCAAATAAAGGGGATGAAGGAAAGAACTATAGTAGTTAACGGCGTTTCTAAGGCTTATGCTATGACTGGTTGGAGAATAGGTTTTATGGCTGCCCCAGAGTGGATTGTAAAGGGTTGCAATAAGTTGCAAGGCCAATATACAAGTGGTCCATCTTCTGTTAGCCAGATGGCGGCTCTTCAAGCATATATAGCATCTCAAGACTGCGTTCTAAAGATGAAGGATGCCTTCCAAAGGCGTAGGGATATGATTGTTGAGCTTGCTAGGGATATTCCAGGTCTTGAGGTAAATGTTCCTCAAGGGGCCTTTTATTTATTCCCTAAGTGTAGTAGTTTTTATGGTAAATCGGATGGAAAAAGAGTGATAAACTCCTCTTCTGACTTAGCCATATACTTACTTGAAGAGGCTCATGTAGCAACCGTAGCAGGTGATGCCTTTGGTGATAAAGAATGTTTCCGCATGAGCTATGCAACAAGTGAGGAAAACATACGTGAGGCTCTCTTACGTATTAAGCGTGCGCTTGCTCAGCTAAGATAAAAACCCGTCTTTTAAAGCTTGGGATTTGGCATAAAACAAAAACATTGTTAAAATTAATTTAAATAATGTTCTTTTTGATTATTTTTGTCTTATCTTTGTAAAGACATAGCCGTTCTTATTTTGTTATAAGAATTGCTTGGGAAAAAAATACTATGAAAAAATTTATAACTTTAAATTCATCAATAACTTAAAATTTAAATCAAATTAAAATTATGGCAACTACACAACAAGCAGCAAGCCCTAAAAAAAGTCAGGGCTTCGGTGGTATCAAAAACGCATTCGTGATTATAATAATATGCTGTATCATAGCATATTGCTTCTATTTCTTAGTGCTTGGTAACTCAGCCAACTTCGTTGGCGGTGACAAGTCAGGACACCCAGCTAACTTGATGGGAACAGTCTACAAAGGTGGTGTCGTAGTAGGTATCATCTTGACATTGCTCCTAACTGTTATCAGTCTTGGTGTTGAGCGTTATTTCGCTCTTCGTTCAGCTTTCGGTACAATGAGCCTAGCTAAGTTCACACTTCAGGTAAAGGATCTCATTAGGAACAACAAGTTTGACGAGGCTCAAGCACTTTGCGACAAAATGAGAGGCTCTGTTGCTAATGTGGTTTCTGCTTCTATTAGTATGTATAAGGAAGTTGAAACTAACACTTCACTATCAAAGGCACAGAAGATTTCTAAGATACAGCAGGCTCATGAGGAGGCAACACAACTTGAGATGCCAACTCTTCAGATGAACTTGCCTATCGTTGCAACTATCGTAACCCTTGGTACTCTTACCGCACTTTTCGGAACTGTGTTAGGTATGATCAACTCCTTCCAAGCTCTTTCTGCTGGTGGTGGTGCTGACTCTATGGCTCTTTCTGCAGGTATTTCTGAGGCCCTCGTAAATACAGCTTCTGGTATTTTGACATCATGGTGTGCTGTAGTAATTTACAACTACTATACAAACAAGATTGACAAACTTACTTTCGCACTTGACGAGGTTGGTTACACAATTGCTGCAACATACGACAGCAACCATACTGAGGAAGCTTAAATTTGTTTTACCTTTTAAACTTGTGCTCTAATGGGTAAAATAAAAATACAGAAAAAAGACGTCTGGATAGACATGACACCTATGTCAGACGTGATGACCTTGCTTTTGTGCTTCTTTATGTTGACTTCAACATTTGTGAAGAACGAAGCAGTGAAGATCCTCACGCCTGGTTCGGTATCCGAGATTAAAGTCCCGGAGTCCAATGTCCTAGACATCCTCGTGGATGATAAGGGCAAGGTGTTCTTGGGGTGGGATACCCCAGACGCTCTTCAAGGTGCTTTAACGGACATGGCTGATCTATTCGGTGTTAATCTTACCGGAGCAGATATTGAAAGTGCCCGTAAAGCTACTAACATCGGCGTGTCTATGACAGATTTGACCCAATTCCTGCGCATTGAGGACAATGAAAAGAACATGTACCAGCAAGATAAAGGTATTCCAACCGATAGTATTGATGGTGGCATGAGCGAGTTCCAATGCTGGGTAAAGGCCTCGCGTGATAACAATGGTGCAGACATGAAGATTGCTATCAAGGCAGATGAGAAGACATCATATAAAGTAATGAAAAAATTGATGTCTGAGCTCCAGGATATGAACGAGAATCGTTATTATCTTATAACTACTTTAAAGACCTCGGAGGACTAAGCAATGGCTAAGAAAAATGTAAGTAAACAGAAAAAGATGAATGTCCGCGTAGACTTTACGCCTATGGTGGATATGATGATGCTTCTTATCACTTTCTTCATGCTATGTACGTCTTTGAGTAAGCCACAGACAATGCAGCTTACTATGCCGAGTAACGACCAGAATGTGCAGGACCAGGATAAGACTGCCACAAAAGCTTCTCAGACAATTACAGTGTATTGTACTGGTAATGATGGGATTTATTATATCGCAGGTATTCCAGAGTACAACAATCCCGATTGCCTAAAGAAAACTACTTGGGGTAAGGATGGATTCCGTAAGGTCCTAATTGAGCACGTTACAGAAGATGGTGAGATTCCCGTAGCTAGGATAATGAAAGCAAAATTGGAACTTGATGAGAAGAAGGAGAAATCTCCGGAGAGATATCCTGATTCTATATACAACAAGGAACTCGATAAGATTAAGAATGGTGAGGTAGATGGAGAGAAAATCCCAACTCTAACCGTTATCATAAAGGCAACTGATAGTGCTACTTACAAGAACCTTGTTGATGCTCTAGACGAGATGCAGATTTGCAGCATAGGTAAATATGTCATTGATAAGATTAATCCTGACGATGAGAAACTCCTCAAACTCAAGGGCATAAATTAATCGATGATTGGATTTAAAAACTTATAAGATATGGCAAAAGTAGATTTAATATCAAATACTTGGGTTGATCTTGTGTTTGAAGGCAGGAATCAGACCTACGGAGCCTATAAACTCCGTAAGGGTACTGCTAGAAGAAATATCTGGTCTTTAATCATCGTGTTTGCCGCTGCAGTTCTTTTGTATTTGGCTATTTCTATTAACAACGCTTATGAGGCTAGTAGAAAAAAGGCTGCATACAATGAAGCAATGGAGCTTTCCAAGTTGATTGAAAAGAAGGAAGCCAAGGTTGAAAAGAAGACTCCTGAGAAGATAGAGATTATTAAGCCTATTGAAAGAGTAAAAAGCTCTATCAAATTTACAGCTCCTGTCATCAAAAAGGACGAAGATGTGAAACCTGAGGAGGAGATGAAGAACCAAGACGACCTTCAAAAGACCAATACTACAATCGGTGCTTTCAATGTAGAGGGTAACGATGAAGAAGGTGGCGAAATCCTCAAAGCAAAAGAGGAGATTGTACAACCTGCTGAACCTCCAAAGGAGGAAGAGACTAAGATTTTTGACGTCGTTGAGGAAATGCCTATGTTCCCTGGTGGTGAGGCAGCCTTAATGGAATACTTGCAGAAGAATTTGAGATATCCAGCAGTGGCATCAGAGAATGGTATCGAGGGACGTGTAATCGTAAGATTCGTCGTTGGTAAAGATGGTGCCGTTTCTCAAGTAACTGTTGCCCGTGGCGTTGACCCAAGCCTTGACAAGGAAGCTGTGCGCGTTGTTGAGAGCATGCCTAGGTGGACTCCAGGTAAGCAGAATGGTCAGGCTGTGAACGTGTTCTACACTCTTCCAGTTACATTCAAACTGCAGTAAGTCAAAAAAATGAATAAAAAACTATTCTACAGTTTCGTAGGATTGATACTGTTCTTAGGGTTTATGAACTCTTGTTCAGACCAGCCTAAGAATGGTAGGACTGATACCTTTTCGTCAGGAGCGATTACTTTCGCTTCTGACGAAAGTTTTAGCCCTATTATAGATGAGGAGATGGCGGTTTTCCATCACGATTACCCCGAGGCCCATCTCACACCTATCTTTACAAATGAGCTCGATGCTATTAACTTACTTATGAAGGACAGCATACGCTTGGTTATTACTTCAAGGAAGTTTACATCTCAAGAGCTTGATTATCTTCATGATAAAACTTACCGTCCCGTATCTATACCTATAGCATACGATGGACTAGCTCTGATAATAAACAAAGAAAATACTGACTCTTGTATTTCTATTAAGGATATTAAGAGAGTACTTTTAGGTCAGGCTAAGACTTGGTCAGACATTGTTCCTGGCTCAAAGCGTGGTGATATTTTGGTTGTGTTTGACAATAAAAAGTCTAGCACAGTCCATTTTTGTGTAGACTCTATCCTTGGGGGTAAACCTATTGATAGTCCTAATATTATGGCAGCTGAAACAAGTGCTGAGGTTGTGGACTATGTAGAAAGAACTCCAAACGCTATTGGCATTATAGGCTCAAATTGGCTTAATGATAGAGGGGATACTACCAATACCACTTTTAAGAAGAATATAACTGTAATGTCTGTAAGTAGGCTAGATACAGCTACGGCTATGAATAGCTGGAAACCTTATCAGGCATATCTATATAATGGACGTTATCCACTGGTTAGAACAATATATGCTTTACTAAACGACCCACGTAATGGTCTTCCTTGGGGATTTGCTCATTTCCTTGAGCAACCTAAAGGACAACTTATTATATTTAAGGCTGGGCTCTTGCCAGCTCGTGGTGAAATAGGTGTTAGACCTGTAAATGTAAATGGGTAGTTTTTTTTAAGTAGAGCATGCTTAAATATCATAAAGTGTTTAGAAGAAATTAATTTATAATTTACGTATGAAAGCTATTAAATATCTATTCGTAGGGGTGCTAGCCATGTTTTTTAGCGCTCCCCTTATGGCTCAAGATTGGAAGTCTGATTTAGAGCCTTTAGCAAGTGCGATTGAGGCAAACAAGGGCAATGCTAAAGCCGTTGATTCTCAAGTAAAAGATTATCTTAAGCTTTACAAAAAGGATGCGGATGCTATAGCAGCGCTTGGTCATGCTTTCCTTAATGTAAAGGATACGCTTGAGGCAAAGAAATATGCTCAGCAGGCAATTGATCGTGATAAGCACGATGCTGCTGGATATGTCCTCATGGGTGATATCGAGTCAGTTAACGACAATGGTGGAGCTGCAGCTTCATGGTACAAGCAGGCTACAATGATGGATCCACAAGATGAACAGGGCTATATAAAGTACGCTGCTGTATATAGCAAACGTAGTCCGGAGCTATCAGTTGAGATGCTTGAAGAACTTCGTAAGATTAATCCTAGTTATCCCGTTGATGCTGAATCAGGTCACCTTTTCTATCGCTCAAATAAATTTAGCGAGGCTGTTGAGCACTATGCAAAGGTTGATAAGTCTCAACTCGATGAGAACAAACTTACTGAATATGCTTTTGCTGCATATTTGCTAGGTGATTCAAAGACTTCACTCGATGTAACTGAATATGGTGTTGAGAAATTCCCACGTAGTGCAAGTCTTAACCGTCTTAACTTCTATAACTATACAGACCTTAAGGATTATGACAATGCCCTAAAGTACGCTGATGCTCTTTTCAACAAGTCAGATAGCGCTAAGTTCTCAGCTCGTGACTATCAGTATTATGGTTATGCTTACATGGGTGCTGAAGATTATGATAAGGCTATTGAAATGTTTGATAAGGCTTTGGAAATGAATCCTGATATGAACGATGTTAGAAAGCAACTCTCTGATGCTTACATCGCAAAGAGGGATTATACAAAAGGACTTGCTCTTTATGATGAGTATCTTCAGAACGTTGAAAAGCCTTCTGTTTCTGACCTTGATGGTCTAGCAAAGCTATATGCTGATCAAGCAAGTAATTCTACAGGTGATGAGCAAATCGCAGCTTTAAAGAACGCTGATAGAATTTATGGTCAATTAGGAGATGAGTACCCCAATAACCTAATGTATGCAAGCCGTATGCGTGCCCGTCTAAACTCTCAGTTAGACCCAGAGACAACTCAAGGACTAGCAAAGCCATACTATGAGAAGTATGCAGAACTACTTCTTTCTGAGAGCCCAGATACTCCAAATCTACTTATTGAGCCATATTCCTACTTAGGATATTATTACTTCCAAAAGGGTGACCACTCAAATGCAAACGTTTATTGGAAGAAGATTTTGGAAATCGACCCAACAAATGCTACAGCTAAACAAGCTCTTGGCGTAAGCGGTGGTGCTGCAGCTAGTACTGAGCAAGAGGCTCCTGAGGAGACACAAGAACAGGAATAATCATCATCACAAATTGCTATATATATAAATTTTGGGCTTAGCTTTAGGGAAAATTCCCTTATTGGCTAGGCCCAAATTCTTTTTTTTGCCCCAAGCTTTTAGAAGTAAAGCTCTATTATTTTTCTTTAAGTGTTTTGCTTAATAAGCTTTGAGTATTATTCCTCGCTCATATCTGCTACTATCTTACGATATACTGTATATACGTGAGATCTAGAGATATACCCTAGAAGATGATTGTCATTATCAAGAACGGGTAGCATTGATGCGTCAGTAGCATCAAAATTCTTCATCACATCTTCCATAGGGTCGTTTACTCTAAGCGTTGCTGCAGGTTGAGACATAAGTTGACGAACGGTGAAATGGTGATATAGCTCTGTGCGGAATACAATGTGCCTAATCTTAGTTATATCTATTTCACCTAGAAGATTTCCAGCATTGTCGAGTACGGGTAAGGTGTTATTGTGGCTATTACTTATAGCATGTACTAAGGATGAAAGGTTCATCTCTGGGTCAACTGCTGTATAGGTTTTATCAATAACGCTATCAAGGCTCATTAAGGTTAGTACAGCACGGTCTGTGTGGTGAGTAATGAGTTTACCTTCTCTAGCTAGACGCATTCCGTAAATATTATGGGGCTCAAATATCATAATTGTTAGATAGGCCGATATACTTACAATCATTAGGGGGATGAACATCTGATATCCTCCAGTTGTTTCGGCTATAAGGAAGATACCCGTTAGGGGCGCGTGCATTATACCCGCCATAACGGCAGCCATACCAAGAAGAGCAAAGTTCTTTTCAGGTACGTATACACCTATCTCATATACATTCCAAAAGTGAGCGAAAAAGAATCCAGCAAAAGCACCAAGGAATAGTGCGGGTGCAAATGTACCACCACAACCACCTCCACCATTTGTTGCTGAGGTAGCAAAGGTTTTTGTTAGTATAACCAGACAAACATAAGGAAGAAGCATACCACTATATCCATAAAATGGGGAGTGGCGAAGGATATCATCCCATTCTGTCTCTGAGGTTCCACTTAGCAAAATGTTTATGCTCGAATAACCCTCACCATATAGTGATGGGAAGAAAAAAATCAGTGGACTTAAGATTAATCCTCCTAAAAGAACCTTTCCTAGTGGCCGGTTTTTAAGCTTTGAGAAGATGGACTCACAGAAGTTCATCGTCCGCATAAAGTAAAGACTAACAAAGCCTCCAAAGATTCCCAACAAAATGTTTGCCGGTATTCTTTCCACCTGCCATAGGGTGTCCAAGTGAAAACTAAACAAAGACTCATTACCCGTAAAGATGTATGTAAAGCAGGTTGCCGTCACGCATGAGATTAGCATAGGAAGCAGAGATGCCATCGTAAGGTCAATCATTAGAATCTCAAGCGAAAAGACAAGCCCAGAAATGGGCGCTTTAAAGATAGCTGCAATGGCTGCTGCACCACCACAACCAACAAGAAGCATTAGCGTTTTGTTATCTGCCTTAAAGAGCTTACCTAAGTTACTGCCTATGGCTGAACCCGTTAGGACGATTGGGGCCTCGGCACCTACGCTACCGCCAAAACCAATAGTTATGGCCGAGGCTATAATAGAACTCCAACAATTGTGACCCCTTAAACGACTTCGCTTGGTACTTATGGCATATAGTATACGGGTAATACCATGACTTATGTTATCTTTAACAACGTGACGAACGAAGAGCGAGGTTAGGTAAATACCTATTATTGGATATATAAGGTATAGCCAATTAAAGGTGTTAATGGCAAAACCAGAGAGTAAAAGATTCTGAATAACCCTAATTAGCCAATGCAGTAGGCTTGCTGCAACAGCTGAAAAAAAGCCGACAAAGAAACTCAAGATCAGCGTAAACTGATGGTCAGAAAGGTACTTTTCTCTTAGGGCAATAACTCTTCCGATAAGCGTTGGCTTTTTTGTAATATCGATGTTTTCTTTACTCATCCTCTTTTAAAGGCCTATTCTCTAATTACGGTAATCTCTAAGTTTTCACTTATTTTAATAACGCTAGAAGCTGAACTTGAAGGTTTTTCATCCCTGCGACTGTAGCAGACGTAGTCCACACTGTTTATTACCTCAGGGCTTATCTCTATAAAACAACTAGCTGCTTTTTCTCCACTTATATTGGCACTTGTAGATACAATAGGTTTTTGGAAGCGGTAACATAGTTCTTTAGAGAATTCTTCTTTAGTTACCCTTATAGCTAGGCTACCATCTTCGGCTTTAAGCCTCTCGGCTATTCCACTAGCCTCATCAAAGATTATAGTTGTTGGCTTTTGAGCTAGTCTCATAATATCTAAGGCAACCTCTGGAGCATTGCGTACATAGCGACAAAGTCTTTCTACGGAGTCCACCAAGCAAATCATTGCCTTTAAAGAAGATCTTTTCTTTAGCTTATAGATTTTTTCTACTGCAATAGAGTTTGTCGCATCGCAACCTATTCCCCATATTGTATCGGTAGGATATAGGATTATACCACCATTTTTCATGGTTTCAACGGCATTTTTTATGTCTTCAGTGGTGTCCATACGTCCTACAAGCTTAAAAAGTTAAGATTGCAAATTTAAACATAAAAAAAATACACCCTATAATGATTCGAGTGAATTTTTTTTCGAGTTGAGAAAGATTGTAAGATAACTATTAATTTTTCCCTTTTTTTCTTCAAGGGCGTCCTTTATAAAAAAATTAGACTAAAGATCCCAGCCTATTGCACTTGCACCAAGCACGGCAGCTGAAGAACCATCAAGTTCACTTATTAGGAACTTAGCCTTACCCTTAAATATAGGCATTACATGCTTATCGTAGCTTTTCTTTATGGGGTTCATTATTAAGTCCCCAGCTTTTGTAAGTCCGCCAAAGAAAATAAAGGCCTCTGGTGAACAGAATGTTGCAAAATCGGCACAAGCCTCACCTAGCATCTCGCCTGTAAAGTCATAAACTTTAAGTGCTAGAGCGTCTCCTTTTTCGGCAGCACGTGAAACCTCAAGTGAGGTTATATCCGCTGGCTTAAGATCTCTTAAAACAGATGGAGTAGAAGAACTTTCTAGCATCTCTCTAGCTGTACGGGCAACACCAGTTGCAGAGCAATAGGCCTCAAGACAACCTTTTCGTCCACAGCCACAGGTTCTACCATTTTCTCTTCGCATCGTAACGTGTCCTAGCTCACCTGCAAAACCATCGCTTCCGTAAACAAGGCTTCCATTGATAACGATTCCTGATCCAACACCAGTACCCAAAGTAAGCATTATGAAATTTTTCATTCCGCGTGCTACACCATATACCATTTCACCAATGGCTGCTGCATTAGCATCGTTAGTGATTCCAACGGGTATACCTAGCTTTTCTTTAAACATATCAGCTAGTGGGACTATGCAATCGTGTGCCCATACGAGATTAGGAGCATATTCTACAGTTCCTTTGTAATAGTTGCCATCGGGGGCTCCTATACCCATTGATTTTATTTTTTCTATGCCTCCTACTTGATCTATTATCGTATGTAAGGCCTCAACTGATGCCTCAACATAGTCTTTAACACTAGTGTATGATTGTGTCTTGATAGCTGTTGTAGCTTTAATTTCACCTCGTGAGTCAACTATTCCGAAAACAGAATTTGTGCCTCCAAGATCTAGTCCTATAACATAGGGTTTTACTTGTTGTGATACCATAGGAAATAAAGTTAAAAAAATTTTGATTACATACCTCACTTAAGGCAAATATAGATAAATTTTATTAAACAGGCAAAATTAATTCCTTTTAAATTAAGAATTTTCCTCAATTAAAAAAACAATTAAAAAAACGTTAGCCTCTTCAGGCAGTCCAATAAGGACAAAATGAGCATATAATAAAAG